>JAEHCY010000540.1 GCA_016880695.1 Chromatiaceae bacterium
CATCGAAGATGTAGGGCAGATCGAAGGCTTCGAACTCCTTCACCCCGAGCGGCCCGAACTTGGCCAACGAGGGGGCCAGCATCTGAACCGCGCCGATCTGAAGGGCTTCCATTTCCTCCTTGTCCTTATAGAGAGTGCTGTTGGCGTAGACGTCAACCTTCACCCGCCCCTTGGTGCGCTCCTGGGCCAGCTTGGCGAAATACTCGGCGGCCTTGCCCTTGGGGGTATCCACCGCAACGACATGGCTGAACTTGATGACGATCGGTTCCTCGGCTTGCGCCGTGGCGAGTGCCGCGCAAGCCGCGAGCCCGAGAAACAGTAGGCGTAGATTCATATTGGATGCCCTCTAAGTTTCTTGAATAGAGACATAAAATCCCGCCCGGAAAAGCGGAACGGCAATTGTGTACTCAAACCGTCAGGCTGACTACTCCCCGGAGGCCTGCCAAGGGTTCCCGCGGATCGGGAATGCTGGCACGTCGATCAGGCGCCAAGCTCCATCACCGCGTCCATCTCCACCGCGGCCCCCCGCGGCAGACTGGCCACCCCGACGACGGCGCGCGCCGGATAGGGCTCACTGAAGTACTCGGCCATGATCTGATTGACCAGCGGGAACTGGCCGAGGTCCACCAGGTAGACGTTGAGCTTGGCGAAGTCCGCCAAATCCCCGCCAGCGGCGCGGGCCACCGCCCGCAGGTTGTCGAATACCCGGCGGATCTGCTGCTCCGGGCCCCCGCTCTCGAGCTCCAGCGTCTCGGGGATGAGCGGGATTTGCCCCGACAGGTACAGGGTTCGTCCACACCGAACCGCCTGAGAATAGGTGCCGATCGCCTGAGGCGCTTGGTCGGTACGGATAATTTCTCTTGCCATGTGGTTCCCCTGAGGTTGCAGCGGCGGACGAGATGAGGCTCATCCCGCGAACAGGCGCTGCCACCAGCGCCGGCGGCTCTGGGGCAGGACACGGGTGGCGGGTAGATCGCAGGGAGGCAACTGGCTCAGCACCCAGCCGGGCAAGGGTGGCTGGTCGCTGGAGCCACAGGACACGCCCAGGTTGTGGGGGTCATAGATCTTCACGAATCGGGGTCGGTCGAGGTCATCGGCGTAGACGATGCCACAATAGTCCTCCCTGTGCTCCCGGCGGAGCAAGCCGTCGATCTCGGCGACGAACCGGAGCACCTGTTCCCGCGTCGAGGCTCGCGTGGGAGGGGGCTCACCCACCGCGTAGAGATACCAGCGCTCGCCGGCGTGCTCACGCAAACGCCCCCACAGGGCATCGAGCTGGTGCCAGCGCAGCGCGGAGGTGAAGCTCCCGCGAAACGCCCGCAGGAACTCATCCGCGGGTGCGGTCGGCGTTTCTGGATGGGTCATCGCGTTGGAAAAGCCGCTCCAAGAGGTCTCTTTGCGTCACAGGTGCGCAAGCCAGCGCAGTGAGTATACTTTCGCCTTCCCTGCCACGCGAACGCCCCCATGACCGAATCGACCACAATCCACCAGTCCAACTTCAGCGGTATCCCGCTGATCAATCGCGGCAAGGTACGCGACATCTATGCCGTCGACGCCGAGCACCTGCTGATCGTCGCTTCGGACCGGCTCTCGGCCTTCGACGTGGTGATGGCCGAACCGATTCCGGGCAAGGGCGAGATCCTGACCC
>JAEHCY010000066.1 GCA_016880695.1 Chromatiaceae bacterium
CCGACGATCAGCACCACACTCAAGGCCGTCTCCGAGAGCTCGAACAGCGGCGACATGCGTGCCACCATGAAGATACCGGCGGTGACCATGGTGGCGGCATGGATGAGGGCCGAAATGGGGGTCGGACCTTCCATCGAATCGGGTAGCCAGACGTGCAGCGGCATCTGTGCCGACTTACCCATCGCGCCAATGAAGAGAAGAATGCAGATGAGCGACATCAGCGACCAAGAGGTATCTCCCCACACCCGGATCTGGGCGTCGGCGAGCTGCGGCGCCTTGGCAAACACCTCGGTGTAGTCCAGGGAATGAAAATACATGGCGACCGCGGCAATCCCGAGCAGGAAGCCAAAATCACCCACACGGTTAACCAGAAAAGCCTTGAGGTTGGCGAAGATGGCGGAGTCCCTCACCGACCAGAATCCGATCAGCAGATAAGACACCAACCCCACCGCCTCCCAGCCGAAGAAGAGCTGGAGGAAGTTATTTGCCATCACCAGCATCAGCATGGAGAAGGTGAACAGTGAAATGTAGCTGAAGAAGCGCTGGTAACTATTGCGGCCGGCGAGGCTGGTCTTGGGCCAATTGTGTGCGTCGTCCGCCATGTAGCCGATGGTATAGATGTGCACCATCAAGGAGACGAAGGTAACCACCGAGATCATCAGCGCGGTGAGCCGGTCGACCATGAAGCCGACCTCAAGGTGCAGACCATCGCTGACCATCCAGGTGTAAATGGCCTCGTCGAACACCGGCTCATTGTTGTAGACGAACCGCTTGAGGACGTAGAGGGAAAGCAGGGTGGAGGTGCCCACGCCGAGGCTGGTCACCCAGTGAGCGCCGGCGCGGCCGATACGCCCCCCCCAGAAGCCCGCGATGATGGCACCCAGCAGTGGCGCCAAGACGATGATCAGGTAGATGCTTTTCATGGCCCTTGGTGGTTGAACGGACCGAGCCACGGCACGATCCGAGGCAAAGCCCCTCTGTTCGTCTGCCCCCTGGTGCGCGCTCGCAACACCGCGCACCCCTGCCCTATCGCTTTGTGCCGCCGCGCCCCTTGCGGCAGCCGGAACCTATCCTTTGAGCGCGTTCAGGTCATCCACGTTGATGGTGCGGCGATTTCGGAACAGTACCACGAGAATGGCCAGTCCAATGGCCGCCTCCGCCGCCGCCACGGTCATGATGAAAAACACGAACACCTGCCCGGTGGCGTCCCCCAGGAAATGGGAGAAGGCAACGAAGTTCATGTTGACCGCCAACAGCATCAGCTCGATACACATCAAAAGGGTGATCACGTTTTTCCGGTTGAGGAAGATTCCGGCCACGCTCAGCGAAAACAGGATGGCCCCCAGGATGAGATAGTCAGATAGCGCGATCATTCGATATCCAGTTTCTGCTCGGCGGGCATCTGCACCAGACGGACACGGTCGCTCCCCTTGCGAACGCGCACCTGAAGCGACGGATCCTGATACTTGGTTTCCGGCCGGTGCCTCAGGGTAAGGCCAATTGCGGCCACGATGGCCACCAGCAGGATGACGGCTGCGATCTCGAACGGGTACATATGAACGGTGTAGAGCACCTGGCCCAACTCGCTGATGTTGCTATAGGACGCAGCCTTGGCCGCCGGTGCCGCTACCTTCGCGAGACCGAAGTGCTGCGGCCCCACGATCAGCAGAATCTGCACCAGGAGTGTCACGGCAATCAGCAGCCCCACGGGTAGATAACGAATGAAGCTCGCCCGCAGCGTCGCGACGTCGATGTCGAGCATCATGACCACGAACAGGAACAGCACCATCACCGCCCCCACGTACACCAGCACCAGGGCGATGGCGAGGAACTCGGCCTCGATCAGTAGCCACAGCACCGCGCTGCTGAAAAATGCCAGGACCAAAAACAGCACCGAGTGAACGGGGTTACGGCGGGTGATCACCATGGTGGCGGCGAACACCGTAATGGCGGCGAAGAGGTAGAACAGAAACGTTGCGAAGCTCATCCCCCAGTTCCCCTTCTGGCCTGCCGTTAGCGGTACGGCGCATCCGCCGCCCGGGCGGCCGCGATGTCAGCCTCGTACCGATCCCCATGCGCGAGCAGCTTTTCTTTGGTCATGATCGCATCGACAGGGTTCTCGAAATGGTATTCGTAGACCGCCGTCTCGACGATGGAGTCGACCGGACAAGACTCCTCGCAAAAGCCGCAGAAGATGCACTTGAAGAGATCGATGTCGTAGCGGGTGGTACGGCGGGAGCCATCGGCCCGCGGTTCCGCCTCGATGGTAATCGCGAGCGCCGGACAGGTCGCCTCGCACAGCTTGCAGGCAATGCAGCGCTCCTCGCCATTGGGATAGCGGCGCAGTGCGTGCAGACCACGGAATCGGGGAGAAATGGGGGCTCGCTCTTCGGGATACTGAACGGTGATCTTGCGCGCAAAGAGATACCGCCCAGTGAGGCCCAAGCCCCGGAACAGCTCGAGCAGCAATAGGCTCTTGAAGTAGTCGATGACGGTCTTCTTCATTTGCCCCTCCGTTAGTCAAACCACCAGGGAAGCTGGTAGACCACGGCGAGCCCCACCACCAGAATCCAGACGATGGTGATTGGGATGAACACCTTCCATCCGAGCCGCATGATCTGGTCGTAACGGTAGCGCGGAAAGGTGGCGCGTAACCAAAGGAACATAAACATGAAGATGAACGTCTTGAGAATCAGCCAAATCAGCCCCGGTACCCAGGCGAACATCCCCTCCAGCGGGGTCCCCTGAAACGGCGAAAGCCAACCGCCAAGAAACATCAGCGCGGCCAGGCCAGCAATCAGGATCATGTTGGCGTATTCGGCGAGGAAGAACAACGCGAAGGCGGTGCCCGAATACTCCACATGGAAACCCGCCACGATCTCCGACTCGCCCTCGGCCACATCGAACGGCGCCCGGTTGGTTTCGGCCACGCCGGATATGAAGTAGATGGCGAACAGGGGCAGCAGCGGTAACCAGAACCAGTGCAGCAGGCTGCCGCTCTGCGCACGCACGATGTCACCGAGGTTCAAGCTACCAGCGGCCACAATCACCCCGACCAGGGCGAACCCCATGGCAATCTCATAGGCCACCATCTGGGCCGCCGAGCGCATGGAGCCGAGAAAGGCATACTTGGAGTTCGATGCCCAGCCCGAGATGATGACCCCGTAAACCGCGAGCGAGGTCAGGGCCAGGATGAACAGCAGGCCGACGTTGATGTCTGCGAGCACCAGTTTCTCATCGAAGGGGAACACCGCCCAGGCAGCAATCGCCGGGCCGAGCGACAGCATGGGGGCGAGCAAGAACAGGAACTTGTTAGCCTTGGTGGGAAGGACGACCTCCTTGAACACCAGCTTGACGGTGTCAGCGATGGGCTGCAACAGACCCCGTGGACCGACCCGGTTCGGGCCGATGCGGATCTGCATGTAACCGATCACCTTGCGCTCCGCCAGGGTGTAGTAGGCCACCAACAGCAGCAGGGGAAGCACGATGGCCACGATCTTGACCAGGGTCCAGATCACCGTCTGAAGCCACTCCGGGAGCATACCCCACAGTCCGATCAGAAATTCCATCGGCTCACACCTTCTCTAGGGTGACCGCACCGATCTGCGGCCCCAGCAGTTCACTGCCTGGCACCGCAGCGGGAATCCGCACGCAGCCATCCGCCACAGTGGGATCGACCTCCACCGCCATCTCGACCACCGCTCCGTTGTGCCGCACCCCGACCCGATCGCCTAAAGTGAGGCCCAATCGCCCGGCCTCGCGGGGATTGAGGCGAGCGCAGAGCCCAATGGCATCGCTGGTCTGCTGTAGCGAACGGGCCCGGCGCACCAGCGGGTCCAGGGCATAGAGGGGCACCTCGCCCACCCGCGTGAGACCTGTCGCCGCGGCTGGAGAACGAAGCTCGTAGGCCCCGCGCGGGGCATTGTCCGGATTCACCCCGGCACACAGACCCTTCAGCTCCGCCAGCACCTCACCTTGGTCCATAAAATCAAAGCCTTCAAGATCCAGCAGGCTACCGAGGACCCGCAAGAGCTTCCAACCCGGGCGCGCATCCCCCGGCGGGGCCACCGCACCCTGGAACGTCTGCCAGGCACCGGCCCCGTTCACCAACGTCCCCGCCGTCTCGGCAAAGCCGGCGAGCGGAAGGAGCACATCGGCGACCGCCTCCAGGGAGGCACTGCGGTAGAGGCTGCAAGCAATCACGAACTCGGCTGCCGCCAATGCCGAACGCGCCGCCGCGGGATCCGCTAGGTCGAAATCCGGTTCGAGACCCCAAAGGAAAAAGGCCTTCGTCGACTGAGTGAGCATCGCGGCGGCGCTCCGACCAACCGATTCGGCTGGTTTCGCGCCGGGGAGCCGATGGGGCAGCGCTCCGGCAAGGTAGGCCCCCACAGAGTTGGCGGCGGCCGGTAAGTAACCCACCTTGGCCCCGCAACCCTTCGCGATGGCGTAGACCAAGGCCTTCAAAGCCGCGTAGTTGGGATGGGTCTCAGCCAGCGATCCCAACAAAATCAGGGCATCGCCAGCACGGAGCTGCCGCGCCACCGCCTGGTGGGTTTCGGTCACCGACACACCCGCGATCATCTCCTGGAGTGCCCCCAAGACTTGCACGCCCGACGCCTTGGCGATGCCGGCCAACTCCGTCAGCATGCCCTGGGGGGAGGCGACGAGTTGGCGCGCATCGAAACTCAGATCGAGGGCAAAGGGGTTAACCAAGGCCACCGAGGCACCCTCTCGGGCGGCCTTGCGCACGCGGTGCGCCAGCAGAGGCTGCTCTTTGCGTAGGTTGGAACCGACGATGAGAATCGCCGACTGCCGCTCGATCTCGGGGATCGCGACCCCCAGCCAGGGGAACACCGGATCGACCGCATCGCCACCGAAGTCGCTCTGACGCAGCCGGCAGTCGATATGGCGACCCCCGAGGCCTCGCACCAGCTTCTGCGCCAGGTAGAGCTCCTCAAGGGTGGCGTTGGGTGCGAGCAAAGCGGCGAGCTGGTCCGGATCTGACTGGGTGGTGGCCTTCAAGCGGGTCGCCACCTGCTCTAGCGCCTTGTCCCACGCGACCTCGCGCCAGATCCCATCCTCCTTCACCAGCGGCCGCAGCAGCCGGTCTTCGGCGTACAGACCTTCGTAACTGAAGCGATCGCGGTCAGATATCCAGGTCTCGTTGACCGCCTCATTGTCCTTGGGGTGAACGCGCATCACCCGGTTCCCCCGGATGTGGAGGTGGAGGTTCGACCCCACCCCATCGTGGGGGGCAATGGCATCGCGCTGGAACAGCTCCCAAGAGCGTGCCTGAAACCGGAACGGTCTGGAGGTGAGGGCACCGACCGGACACAGATCGATAATGTTGCCCGAGAGCTCGTGATCCACCGTTTGTCCAACGAAGGTGCCGATGCGCATGTGCTCGCCACGGCCAGTGGCGCCGAGCTCCCGCACCCCGGCAATCTCAGCGCCAAAACGCACGCAGCGGGTGCAGTGGATACAGCGCGTCATCTCCGTGGCGATGAGCGGCCCTAGATTCTCGTCCTTGACCACGCGCTTGCGCTCGACGAAGCGCGAGATGTCCCCGCCGTAGCCCATGGCCACATCCTGGAGCTCACACTCGCCACCCTGATCACAGATCGGGCAGTCCAGCGGGTGGTTGATCAGCAGGAACTCCATCGTCCCTTTCTGGGCCGCCAACGCCCGCGGCGAGCGACTGTAGACCTTCATTCCCTCGGCCACCGGCGTGGCGCACGCCGGCAGCGGCTTGGGTACCTTCTCGACCTCGACCAGACACATGCGACAATTCGCCGCAATCGACAGCTTCTTGTGGTAACAGAACCGGGGGATGCGAATTCCCGCCTCGTCCGTCACCTCAATGAGCATCTGCCCGGGGCGCGCCTGGAGGACGCGACCGTCCACCTCGATGGTAACCCGCGCGTCGTCAGCCATTGTGCTCTTCTCGCTTCACCCGCATCGGCCTCAGGAACTCAGACTGACCATGCAGCGCTTGTGGTCGATGTGATACTGGAACTCGTCGCGGAAGTGCTTAAGCATGCCCGTAACCGGCATGGCCGCCGCGTCCCCCAACGCACAGATCGTCCGACCCTGAATCCGCGATGCCACATTATCCAGAAGCTCCAGGTCCTCCGGGCGACCCTTGCCGGTCTCAATGCGGCGGACCACCCGATACATCCAACCGGTGCCCTCACGACAAGGCGTGCACTGACCGCAGGATTCCTCATGGTAGAAATACGCCATGCGCTCGAGCACCTTCACCATGCAGGCGCTGTCATCGAGCACGATCACCGCCCCAGAGCCGAGCATGGACCCGGCCTTGGCGATGGCGTTGTAGTCCATGGTCAGCTCCATCATGAGCTCACCGGGAAGCACGGGAGCCGAAGATCCACCAGGAATCACAGCCTTAAGCCGGCGACCACCGCGGACCCCGCCCGCCATCTCCAGCAGCGCGGGACAAGGTGTCCCCATGGGCACCTCGAAATTGCCGGGGCGGTTTACGTGGCCAGAGACCGAGAAGATCTTGGGACCGCCCGAGTTCTCCACCCCGATCTCCCGGAACCAGTCCGCACCCTGGCGCATGATGTCCGGGACCGAGGCCAGGGTCTCGGTGTTGTTGATGATGGTCGGCCGGCCATAGAGACCGAACTGGGCCGGAAACGGCGGCTTGAAACGGGGCTGCCCCTTCTTGCCCTCGATCGACTCCAGAAGCGCCGTCTCTTCTCCGCAGATGTAGGCCCCGGCACCCAGGTGGGAGTGGATCTGGTAGTCGAAGCCCGAGCCCAGGATGTTCTTGCCCAGGAGGCCGGCCTCCCGCGCCTCCGCCAGCGCCTCCTCGAACCGCTGGTAGGGCTCCCAGAATTCCCCACGGATGTAGTTATAACCCGCCACGGCACCAATGGCATAGCCGGCGATGATCATGCCCTCGATCAGGGCGTGGGGGTTGTAACGAAGAATATCTCGGTCCTTGAAGGTTCCCGGCTCGCCCTCGTCGGAGTTGCAGACGATGTACTTGTCCCCCGGGGCCGCCCGGTTAATGAAGCTCCACTTCAATCCCGCCGGAAAGCCCGCCCCGCCGCGCCCGCGCAGCCCAGATTTCTTCACCTCATCAACGATGGCGGCCGGCGCCACACCTTGGGTGAGAATACGGGTCAAGGCGTCGTAGCCACCGCGACTGCGGTACTGCTGCAGCAACCAGGGGCGATCCAGATCCAGGGTGCGGAAGCACAGCTCGTTCGCCATGGCCCTACTCCAGGCCCTCGAGGATCGAATCGACGATCTCCGGGGTGAGATTCTCGTAGTACTGCTTACCGATCTGCATCATCGGAGCCCCACCGCAGGCACCGAGGCACTCCACCTCCTTGAGCGTGAACCGACCGTCGGGGGTAGTCTCACCGAGGTGAGCGCCAAGCTTCCCTTCAAGGTGCTCCACGATCCGGTCGCAGCCGTTGAGCATGCAGGAAACATTGGTGCAAACACAGATCTTGTGATGACCGACCGGTTTGAGCTCATACATCGAATAGAAGCTCGCCACCTCGTAGACCCCAATCGGCGGCATGTCGAGATAGGCCGCCACATCGTCGAGCAGCTTCTGACTCAACCAACCGCCGTTCGCGTCCTGCACGATGCTCAACGCCCCCATCACCGCCGACTGCTTCCACTCGGGGGGATACTTGGCCACCCAGCGATCGATCTCGGCGCGGATCTCCGATGTAAACAGGACCTCTTTGCCCTCGGCGGGCACCAGCCGGCGCATGGGTTCACTCTTGATGCCCATCAGCGGTCGATCTCTCCGAACACGATGTCGAGGGTGCCGATCACGGCCACCACGTCAGCCAACATGTGCCCCTTCACCATCTCGTTGAGGGCGGAAAGGTGCACGAATCCGGGCGCACGGATCTTCAGGCGGTAGGGCTTGTTGGCCCCATCGGAGACGAGATAGCAACCGAACTCGCCCTTGGGTGCCTCCACCGCCGCGTACACCTCACCGGGCGGCGGACAGTAGCCCTCGGTGAACAGCTTGAAGTGATGGATCAGGGCTTCCATGTCCGTCTTCATCTCGGCACGACTCGGCGGAGTAATCTTGTGATCGTCGATCATAACCGGGCCGGGGTTCTCCCGCAGCCAGGCAACACACTGCTTGATGATGCGGGCCGACTGACGCATCTCCTCCACCCGCACCAGGTAGCGGTCATAGGAATCGCCGTTGACACCGACGGGCACATCGAACTCTACCCGGTCATAGGCCGCGTAGGGCTGCTTCTTGCGCAGATCCCACTCGATACCCGATCCCCGTAGCATCGGACCGGTGAAGCCGAGCTGCAGGGCACGCTCTGGCGACACCACTCCGATGCTTACGGTGCGCTGCTTCCAGATGCGGTTATCGGTGAGCAGGGTTTCGTACTCATCCACGTAGCCTGGGAAACGATCGGCGAAGTCGTCGATGAAATCGAGCAGTGAGCCGCCGCGGGCCTGATTGCGCCGCTCGATGTCTTTCTCGCTGTGCCACTTGGTGGCGCCGGCCTTGTACCTGGGCATACGATCGGGCAGATCTCGATAGACCCCACCCGGACGATAGTAGCCCGCGTGCAGGCGGGCCCCCGAGACGGCCTCGTAGCAGTCGAGAAGATCCTCCCGCTCACGGAAGCAGTAGAGGAACATGGTCATCGCGCCCACGTCGAGTCC
>JAEHCY010000541.1 GCA_016880695.1 Chromatiaceae bacterium
CAGGTAGAGGATCATCCGGCAGATTCCAGGCGGGCACGGTGCTCGTCGCACCGTAAGCCGGCGGCCTCAGCGGCGCCTATCCACCACCTTGCCCTCGGGACGTTGCTTTATAAGGCCCGCGGTCAGTTCTTCGAGGTCGCTGTAGCCTTCAAGGCGGATCCCGCGATTGTTTTTCAGTCGCACCTGAATGTGCCGGAGCTGGCCGCGCCAGCGATACAGAAACACACCCGCCACGTCCTTGAGGTCCAGCACCGTCTTATCGCCCCCGGTCCAGAACTCGATCCGCTCGGGCAAAAGCTCCAGCCGGTGGTCGCGGACCAGCCGCAGGTACCGCAGGTGCCGATAGAGGTTAACCACATTGGCGATCACGACGAACCCGAGCACCGACCACACCAGGGGCAGGTTCTCCTTTTCGGTCGATGCCTGTAGCACTACCAGGACTAGGAGAACGCTGAACAAGGCGCCCCAGATGATGTTTCGCTTGCGCTGACGCAGCGACTCCGCAGTGATGGTGAAAGTGGTCATTGGGCCGTCGAGACAATCAAACGCTTAGAGCACCTGGGAGGATTCCGCCACTCCGACACGCCGCATCCGCTGTCATTGCCCGGGAGCTCGTGACGATGGGGACGGGGGCTTTATACACGGCGGGTCCGCCGGTAAGACGCGTATGCGGAGCAACCGCTCCTGCTCGCTCGCCTATTCCACCGTCACCGACTTGGCGAGATTGCGGGGCTGATCGACATCGGTGCCCTTGCGCACCGCCACATGGTAGGCGAGGAGTTGCAGGGGCACGATGTAGACGATGGGGGCCGTGCTGGGGCAGATGTCGTCAAGGGTCAGGTTCTGGAACCGGTCGAGATCGATCTGAACCGCGCGATCGCTAAACAGGAAGAGCTCGCCACCCCGTGCCCGGACCTCCTGGAGGTTGGACAGCACCTTATCGAGGAGGGGGTCCCGCGGCAGGGCGCAGACCACCGGCATGTCGGCGTCCACCAGGGCCAACGGTCCGTGCTTGAGCTCACCGGCCGGATAGGCCTCGGCATGGATGTAGGAGATCTCCTTGAGCTTGAGCGCCCCTTCGAGGGCGATGGGGTAGAAGGTACCGCGGCCGAGGAACAGGGCGTGCTGCTTGTCGGCGAAGGACCGGGCCATCTCCGCGATGGCCTCGGAGAGCCGCAGCACCACCTCTACCTGCCTTGGCAAGGCGTTGAGCTCCTCCACCAGATTGCGCTCCTCAGCGGCGGAGAGGCCATGGCGCCGGGCCAGGGCGAGTGCGATCAGACGCAGGGCGACGAGCTGGGTAGTAAAGGCCTTGGTGGAGGCGACGCCGATCTCGGGGCCGGCGCGGGTCATCAGGGCAACATCCGATTCCCGCACCAGCGAGCTTTCGGGCACGTTGCAGATGGCGAGGCTGCCCACGTAGCCCATGCCTTTGGCGCAGCGCAGTGCGGCGAGGGTGTCCGCCGTCTCGCCCGACTGGGAGAGGGTGAGAAACAGGGTCCCGGACGGCACCACCACCCGGCGATAGCGGAACTCGCTGGCCACCTCAACGCTGCAACCCACACCGATCTCTTCCAGCCAGTACCGGGCCACCAGACCCGCGTGGTAGCTGGTGCCGCAGGCGACGATGTGCACGCCGGTAGTGCGGTCGAGGAGCGCCTTGGCCTCGTGGCCAAAACTGGCATCGAGCAGCCTGCCCTTGTGAATCCGGCCTTCCAGGGTCTCGGCGATGGCCGCCGGCTGCTCGAAGATCTCCTTGAGCATGAAGTGCCGATAGGGACCCTTGTCCACAGCCCCGGCGGTGAGCGCCGATTCCCGGAGCGGGCGATCCACCACCCTGCCATCCGTGTCCCACACCTGGACGCCCGAGCGCCGCACCTCGGCAAACTCCCCCTCCTCGAGAAACAGAAAACGCCGGGTCACGGGGAGCAGGGCGAAGACGTCCGAGGCGATGAAGGTCTCGCCCTCACCAACCCCGATCACCAGGGGACTGCCGGCGCGGGCCACCACCAGTCGATCGGGAAAATCCGGGCTAACAACCGCCAGGGCGTAGGCCCCCACCAACTGCCGGCAGGCCACCTGGACCGCGGCCAACAGGTCGGA
>JAEHCY010000542.1 GCA_016880695.1 Chromatiaceae bacterium
CCCTGCTCGGCCTGGGTGGTCTGGAGGGGTCGCTGGCGCTGGATGGCTGGCGCCTCGAGGCACCGGCGCGCCCCAGCCAGCCCCTGCGCGGGCGTCTGCAGGCGCGCATCGATGATCTCGGGCCGCTCGCGGCGATGGCGCCCGATGTGAGCAAGCTCAAGGGGCGGATCGATGCCGACCTCAAGCTCCAGGGGACCCTGCAGCAGCCGGGGATCGAGGGTTATGCCAAGCTTGCGGGGGGGGAGGCCGATATCCCGTTGGCGGGTCTGGAGCTCCGGGGCATCAACCTCACGGCGAGAAGCCAGGGTAGCAGTCGTCTGGAATACGACGGCGGGCTCACCTCCGGCTCGGGGACACTCAAGGTCTCGGGGCAGAGCCAACTGGCGGGCAAGCAGGGATGGCGGACAGAGCTTGGGGTCAAGGGCGATCGGTTGACCGCCGCTAATACCTCGGAGTATTTCGCCCTGGTCTCGCCGGATCTGAAGCTGGAGATTGCCGAACGGCTGATCCGTCTGGGCGGTGAAGTGTCGGTACCCGAGGCCCGCATCATGCCGAGATCGGTGCCCGAGGGTACCGTGACCCCCTCGCGGGACGTGATTCTGTTGCGCGATCTGGAGGCCGCCTCCAAGCCGGGGACCAAGATCGCCGCCGACGTGAGGGTAAGGCTCGGCAACGACGTGAACATCGAAGGCTTCGGTCTGCGGGGCAAGCTCCGGGGGGACCTGCGGGTGGTCGAGGAGCCGGGTAAGCGCCCCTTTGGTGACGGGCAGCTTGCGGTTGTGGACGGTCTCTACCGGCTCACCGCTATTAAGGGCCTCGCCAGCGCGGGTGAGCTGCAGATCGAGCAGGGGCGGGTCATCTTCGCCAAGACCCCCCTCGACGACCCGGGGCTGCTCCTGATCGCCAACCGGCAGGTGGGGAAGGTGACGGCCAGCCTGCGGGTGTCCGGCACCCTGCGCAAGCCCAAGATGACCTTCTTTTCGGACTCGGACCCGGCCATGTCCCAGTCCGAGGTGCTCAACTACCTGCTGACCGGTGGCGCCTCATTGGGGGCCGGGGGGGGAAGTGCCTCCCAGGTGGTGGAGGTGGGCACCTATGTCTCCCCGAAGCTCTACATGCAGTACGAGAACAATCTGGGGGACAAGACCAACAAGGTGAAGATGCGCTACGACCTCACCGACTCGATCCAGGTGCAGACCGAGAGCGGCGCTGCCCAGGGTGTGGACTTTTTCTACACCTTTGAGCGATGAGCGGGCCATCGCCAGCCTCCAACCACGGGGTTGACGGGGAAGCGGAGAAGGGGTGCCAAGGCCTTGCTGCGCGGCCTTTGCGGCGCGCGGGAAGCGCGGTCCCCTTCGCGCGGGTAGGCTGTGGGCTGGCCTGCCTGGTGGCGGTGGGTTGGGCCATACCCCCCGCCGTTTGGGCCGGCGATGCGGCGGGGGAGCGGGCGTCGCGTTCGCTCCCGAGGGTTGAGCCCGAGAACCCCTTTGGCCAGCTTGACGATGCCGGCCTTTACGGTTCGGCGGACGGTCTGCGGGCCCTCGATTACGAGTACTGCATTCCGCGGCAGCACCCGTATCGAGACGAGGTCACCCGCATCGACCCCACGGCTGCTTTTCATGAGGAGTCGCCCGGACGCGCCGGTTGCGGCCCGAATGAGGTGCGGGTGACCGGCAATACCCACCAGGTGGGCTTTCGGTCTGTCTTAGAACGGCTCTCGGATCTCGCCTACGTGGCGCGCATCCTGCCGGTCTGGTTCGAGTAACCCTGGGTGGTGCCTATCGGTCCAGGGCGGGTTATCCGAGGCGGCTATCGGAGGACGATGACCAGCAGTGCCAGCGGTGGTGGCATCGAGGGTTCGTGTCGCCTCCTGAGCCTTGACGCGAAACGGTGAACGAGCCCCATCTCGCGTATCCTCGCTACTGGCCGAGCTGGCTTGGGGTGGGGCTCATCCGCGGCCTCGGATTGCTGCCCTATCCACTCCTGTGGCTGCTGGGGGCCGGCCTCGGTCGTCTGGCCTACGCCCTGGCGTGGGGGCGCCGGCGGATCGCCCGCCGTAACCTCGAGCTCTGCTTTCCCGAGTGGTCGCCCGCTGAGCGCGAGCGGGTGCTGCGGCGGAACTTCGGCCTGATGGGGCAGGCCCTGGTCAGCCAAGGGGCGAATTGGGGTATCTCGCGGCGCCGTCTGCAACGATTGGTGCGATTGCGCAATCGCGAGCACCTTGATCGCATCCGCGCCGAGGGGCGGCCATTCATTGTGCTGGCCCCGCATTTTCTCGGCATGGAGCTTGGCGGCATCGCCCTCTCGGCACTGGTGATGCCGGGGGTGACCCTGTACCAGCGCATCCGCAATCGGGTCTTCGACCG
>JAEHCY010000543.1 GCA_016880695.1 Chromatiaceae bacterium
CAACATTCCGCTCTATTTCAGGACCAAGCAGGATGAAGGAGTTCGAGAGGGGCTGCAGTCGCTATCGCAGGCGAAGCATGAGCTTAGGGCCACTCAACTCATGATTTCCTCGGCCTTGCGGGACAGCTACAGCATGATCAAAACGGCCGAGCAGCTGATGGACCTCTACCAGAAAGCGTTGATACCCAAAAACTACCAGGACTATGAGCTGGCGCTGTCAGGGTATGTCAGCGGCAAAATCGAAGCGATCACGGTGATCTCAACACTCAAAGCCCTTTTAGACAGCGAGTTGCTCTACTGGGTGCAGGTCACCGAAAGAGAGAAGGCCATCGCCCGTCATGAAAGTTTGATAGGAGCCGTCAAAAACGGGTCGTAACAATTACAATTTGCCGGAGGCACGCTTTCGTGCACCGGAGGGGAATAATGAAAGCCAAAACCATTCTGATGCTGATTACACTGGCGCTGGCCGGGGTAGTCGTAGAAAGATTTCTGCCCACTGAAAATATCCTATCGGTGTTCCGGGACCTGCAACCAACCGATGCGGCAGCCCAAGGACATGCCGGGCACGGAGGCGGAGCCCCTCCGGCTGCTCCGTCCCCGCCGCCGGCCACGGCCCCACCGACCACTGCCACTGCCCCCCCAACCACTGTGGAGCCCCCGACAATTGAGATTTCCCCCGAGAGGCAGCAGATGATCGGGGTTAAGACCGGGCTTGTCACCCGTCGGCCCATGGAGCGCACGATTCGCACGGTTGGCCGGGTGGAGGTGGACGAACAGAAGCAGGTGGCGGTCACCACCAAGTACGAAGGCTGGATTGAAAAACTCCACGCCGATGCCACCGGCAAGCTCGTGCGCAAGGGGGAGCCCCTGGCAGAATTCTACAGCCCCGAGCTATTCGCTACCCAGCAGGAGTTCCTCAACCTTTTGCGCTGGAATAAGGAACCCGCCGGCACAGCGTCTTCCTGGAACACCATGCTTGGCCGCGACCGCGACGCCATCTTGGACGCCGCCCGTGAGCGGCTGCACCTCTGGGACATTACGGACTCCCAAATCCGGGCAATCGAAAAGAGCGGTAAGCCCATCCGTACACTCACCATCTTCAGCCCGATCAATGGTTTTGTCATTCAGAAGAACGTAGTCCAGGGCATGCGCATTATGCCAGGAGAAAAGCTTTTCGATCTTGCGGATCTCTCGACAGTCTGGGTAATGGCCGATATTTATGAATATGAACTCTCTCACATCCGGACAGGCCTTACGGCGCGCGTGCGCTTGAGCTACTTTCCGGACAAGGAGTTTACCTCGAAGGTCGACTACGTCTACCCGACTCTTTCCGGCGAGTCGCGCACAGCGCGGGTGCGACTGGTCATGCCCAACCCGGGCGGGATACTAAAGCCGCAGATGTTTTCCAACATTGAGCTCACCATCAAGCTCGGCGACAGGCTTACGGTGCCCGAGGAAGCGGTGATCGACACGGGGACCCGCAAGATCGTCTACGTGGACCGGGGGGAAGGGATGTTCGAGCCACGGGAAGTCGAGACTGGCCTGGCGACCGAACGAAGTGTGGAGATCCTCCGCGGGCTAACGGAAGGCGAGCGGGTGGCCTCATCTGCGAACTTCCTGATCGACTCGGAGGCCCAACTCAGAGGAGTCGCTCCGCTGCCGCGACGCTGATCTTCTAATAACTGTTCTGGCGGAAAGATAGTGACCTCATGATTGCCAAAATCATTGAATACAGCGCGCGCAACACATTCATCGTCCTGCTCTTGGTCTTCTTCCTGTCGGCCTGGGGCTGGTGGGCTATGGTCCGCACCCCACTCGATGCTATCCCGGATTTGAGCGAAACCCAGGTGATCATCTATACCGAGTGGGTCGGACGCAGCCCCGACCTGGTCGAGGACCAGATCACATACCCCATAACCTCCACCCTGCTGGCTGCTCCGAAAGTGCAGGCGGTGCGCGGGTACTCCTTTCTGGGGAGCTCGTTCATCTATGTCATCTTCGAAGAGGGGACCGACATCTATTGGGCCCGCAGCCGCATTATCGAGTACCTGCAAGCCGTCAAGAATAAGATCCCAACAGACGTCAACCCGGTTCTCGGCCCGGATGCCACGAGTGTCGGATGGGGCTTTTCCTATGCCCTGGTGGACGAAACCGGAGGGCACGACCTGGCGCAACTGCGCTCACTCCAGGATTTCAATGTTAAGCTTGCGCTCGAGAGTGTGCCCGGTGTGTCGCAGGTGGCAAGCCTGGGCGGATTCGTGCGCCAGTACCAGGTGACGATAGACCCCAACCGATTGGCCGCCTACAACATCTCGCTCATGAAGGTGATCGACGCCATCAAGAAGAGCAACCGCGACGTAGAGGGGCGCGTCCTGGAGTTCTCGGGGATCGAGTACATGGTGCGCGGCCGAGGTTATCTGAAAAGCCTGAAAGACTTGGAGGACATCGCTGTCGGCACAGGCGGGGGCGGGACTCCGATCTACCTGCGGGATGTCGCGCGGATCCAATTCGGGCCCGAGATCCGACGCGGTCTGGCCGACTTGGACGGTCGCGGCGAGGTCGTAGCTGGTATCGTTGTGGTTCGTTTCGGCGAGAACGTGTTGAACGTCATCGACCGGGTTAAGGCCAAAATCCAAGAGAGCGTGCAACCGAGCCTGCCCAAGGGGGTGCAGGTCGTCGTTACTTACGACCGCTCGGATTTGATCCACCGCGCGATCGACACTCTCAAGGAGGAGATCGTCAAGCTCGGCATCGCCGTAAGTGTCGTCTGTCTGGTCTTCCTCTTTCACCTGCCGAGCGCCTTTGTAGTCATGCTCACATTGCCGTTTGCCATTATCATGTCCTTCATATGTATGTACTACATAGGAGTGACCTCCAACATAATGAGTTTGAGCGGTATAGCGATCGCGATTGGCGCGATGGTGGACGCCTCGATCATCATGGTGGAAAACGCCCACAAGAAGCTCGAGGAGTGGGAGGCGGGCGGGCGACGGGAGCCCCGGGTCGAAGTCATTATCGCCGCAGCCCAAGAGGTTGGGCCCTCGCTCTTCTTCTCGCTCCTGGTGATTATGGTTGGGTTCCTACCGGTCTTCACGCTGCAGGCCCAAGCCGGGCGGCTTTTCAAGCCACTCGCCTACACCAAGACCTTCGCGATGCTCTTCGCGTCGCTCTTGGCGGTCACCCTGACGCCGGTCCTGATGACCATCTTTATTCGCGGCAAGATTCGTGCGGAGGAGCGAAACCCTGTCAGCTGGGTTTTACACCGGATGTACGAGCCTTTTGCAAAACTGGCGCTGCGCTTCCGCAAGTCGGTCATTCTGGGGGCCATTCTGGTCATGGCAGTCACGGCCTACCCATTCATCCATCTCGGTTCGGAGTTCATGCCGCCGCTTTACGAGGGGACCATCTTCTACATGCCCGTGACGGTCCCGGCCGTGTCCATCTCCGTCGCCTCCGAGCTCTTACAGATGCAGGATCGGATGCTAAAGCAGATTCCGGAGGTGGCGCTGGTTTTTGGTAAAGCGGGCCGGGCCGAGACCGCGACCGACCCTGCGCCGCTGGAGATGTTCGAGACCGTAATTAATTTGAAACCCGAGTCCGAGTGGCGTCCGGGAATGACCATTGAAAAGCTGAAGGAGGAGATGAACGAAGCCCTCACCATCCCGGGAGTGGCCAACTCGTTCACGATGCCGATCAAGGCGCGCATCGACATGCTCGCAACCGGCGTTCGCACCCCGGTCGGTATCAAAATCCTTGGGCCGAAACTCGAAGAGTTGGAGAAAATCGGCCTGGAGTTGGAAAAGCTCCTAAAGGACATTCCAGGGACGCGCAGCGTCTATGCCGAGCGCGTGACAACGGGCTACTTTCTGGACATCAAGGTGCGGCGGGACGAAGCGGCACGCTATGGGCTGAGCGTCGACGACATCCTCGATGTGGTCCAGTCGGCGATAGGTGGGATGAATTTAACCACGACCGTCGAGGGGCGCGAACGATACCCGGTCAACGTGCGCTACGCTCGAGAGCTGCGTTCCGACATCGGGAAGCTCAAGCGCGTCCTGATCCCCATCATGTCACCCGGAGGTCCTCGGTCATCCGCAGCGAGTGGCGGTATGGGCGGTGGCAATGGCTCCGCGGCAATCGGTACCGCCCAGGTGCCGCTCGAGCAAGTGGCCGAAATCAATATTGTCAAAGGGCCGACCAACATTAAGAGCGAGGAGGGGATGCTGGCCTCCTACGTGTTCATCGACTTC
>JAEHCY010000544.1 GCA_016880695.1 Chromatiaceae bacterium
GAACAAGTTAACAGATTCACTGGGGCCCCTCAACGAACACCCCGTTCAATGCCTGACGCAGGCACTGCCGGTACCTAGCCCAACCCCCGGAACCCCCTGAATTTCGGCGCCCGAAACCAGCCGAGACATATGGACTTGGTCTGCTGTTTGTGCAAGTCTTCATGGTGGATTCTCGTCACAGATCAAGGAGGCACTTCTCGCGCGCAACTGGCCTGCCGCCTTGCGCCAGTTGGGTAGACCGGAAAGGGTTTTTTGTCGACGCAACGTCGCACCCCCCAATGGCCCCCGTCGGCCAACCCGAGCTGCCAGCGCGCCATTCAATCACAGGACCGGAGCGGGCATCAGCGCATCGTCCGATGCCACATCCACCCACATCGCCGACGACGAGTTTCCGCTCGACCGACCGTGCACCCATCGATCGCCACTCAAGGAGATTAACCATGTTCAAGAGCTACCAAGACTTATTCAAGAATCTGCGGGAGATGCAGGACCAATGGTGGAGGGAGTCGCTCGCCCACGTCCCTGAGTTCGAGCTTCCCGCCGACCTCAATGCCTGGCAGAAAGAGACCCTCGAAAACATGAATTCCTGGGCGGAAAAGGCCGTCCGCCAGTCCCTCGATCTGCAGCAGGAATGGCTGGGCCAGTGGTCCGAGCGGGCGGCCGGCATAAAGCTGAAACCCAAGTTCTTCTCCGACCTCAGCGAAGAGGCCCGCGATTCCATGCAACGCTGGCTCGAAAACCAAAATCAGCTATGGGAGCAGTGGCTGAAGATCCTCAAAACCAGCGCGGGCTCGGCCGACATACCGAACCTGGGCGACTGGCAGAAGACCATGCAGGATTCCATGCAGCGCCAAATGGCCTTACTCGAGGACTGGTCAAAACTGACCGACTTTGGCAAGCTCTCGGCCCGGGAGATGACCAAGCTCTCTGGCCAGATCGAGAAGACGATGGAGAACTCCATCGAGGCCCAGAAGCAGCTTTGGGGCGTCTGGTTCAAGGACTTCGGCACCCCCGCTAAGAGCGCGGAGACGAAGGCCTAACCCGCGATCCCCGACCTCCGAAACCCCGCCGCCGCTCGCCAAACCTGGGCGGTGGCGTCTCCAACTGATCCCCCCGATCCGCTAAGGACCGGCTCTCCAGCCATCGAACGCAGCGCAGGAGGTGGCACATCATGAAATGGCTCGCCTTGCTCGGGCTGCTGCCGGTTGGGCTCCTGATCGGCGGCCTCTGGCTCAACGCACCCCCCTTGCGGGACCCTCCCGGACCGATCGCCCGTCTCAAGACCTATCTGACCACCAACGTCGCCGAGACAGTGCCGGATCATGCATTCGCGGAGCTGCGCACCCCACTGGTTCGAGCGGATCTGCCGGCCACCCGTACCGCGGTGCGCTCAGGCATGCAGAAGCTCGGGTGGGAGGAGATCCAAGAAGCCGGCGATGAGATCCAGGGCACTATGGTGACCCGGTGGCTACATTTTCGCGACGAAGTCAGGGTGCGCCTCGAAGCGACCCCCGAGGGCACGCGCGTGCATGCGCGCTCGGCTTCCCGGGTTGGCAAAGGCGACCTGGGGGCAAACGCCGCCCATCTGCAGACCCTGTTTGCGGCGATCAACGACCAGGTCGCCGCCAAACCCCGATAGCCTCGCTGGCGATGTCCGTCCGGGTGCGCGGGTGACTAACAGATCCGTGGCAACGGCTCCCCGGTGAGCCAGTCGATGATGCGCCCCCCCCCGAAGGCCGTCTCCATCTGCACGAAGCCGTGGGGATCAGCCACCACCTCACCGATGATCGCCGCCTCCCTTCCCAGGGGATGGGCACGCATCACGGCCAGCAAGCGCTCGCTATCGCCAGGGGCGCAGATGGCCACCAGCTTCCCCTCGTTGGCCACATAGAGCGGATCGAGTCCGAGCAGCTCGCACGCCGCACGAACCGCAGGCTTCACCGGAATGGCCAGCTCCCGTAGGCGCATGCCCACGGCCGACTGGCGGGCCAGCTCGTTGAGCGTGGTCGCCAGGCCCCCGCGGGTGGGATCGCGCAGGCAGTGGATGTCGGCAACGGCGGCCACCATCGCCGCGACCAGGCCGTGCAGGGCCGCGGTGTCCGATTCTAGGCTGGTCTCGAAACCCAAACCCTCCCGCCGGGAGAGGACCGCCACGCCGTGGTCCCCAATGCTACCGCTGAGCACAATGGCATCGCCGGGACGGGCCCGATCGCCCGAAACCCGCACCCCCTCGGGCACCACCCCGATCCCGGTGGTGGTGATGAACACCCCATCCGCCTTGCCCCGCTCCACCACCTTGGTATCGCCGGCCACCACCGGCACCCCGGCCTCGGCGCAGGCCCGCGCCATACTGGCGACGATGCGAGCGAGATCCCTGAGGGGAAAGCCCTCCTCGAGGATGAAACCCGCGGTCAGGTACAGCGGCTGCGCCCCGGCCATGGCCACGTCATTGAGGGTGCCGTGAACCGAGAGGCAGCCAATATCGCCGCCAGGGAAAAACAGGGGAACGATCACATGGCTATCGGTGCTGACCACCAGTCGACCGCTGGGGCGCGCTAGCAGTGCCGCGTCATTGCCCTGGCGCAGCAGCTCGTTGTCGAGGTGCGCGGCGAACAGCTCCTCGATGAGCTGGGCCATGGCGCGGCCACCGCTGCCGTGGCTCATCTCCACTGTCCCGCGCTCGAGATCGAGGCGGCCGAAGAACCGGTCGCGATTCACCGGGGGGTTAGCCTTTGATCCAGCAGGCACCGGGGCTTGGCGCAGCCGCTACCGCGGCAGCGGCCCCTCATCCTCGGCAAGCAGCCCCGCCTCTTCCATCAGGGCGAGAGTATGCTGCGCCTCCTCCTCGCACAGGGTGCTCAGGGCATAGCCCACATGCACCAGCACATAGTCCCCCACGCGGGCATCGTCCACCAAGGCCAGCGAGACCTCCTTTTTCACATCCCCGACGGCCACGGTGGCCATCTCGGTCCCCTCGTCGATCATCAGGATGCGGGCGGGTATCGCCAGACACATGGGAGAGAAGGGCCTCTAAATTTAATCGGAATGCTCGCGCGACACACGCCGGCCGCACCCTGATGCGCAACCCAGGGACGGTCCTTGCCCGCTACCACCGCGAAGCCTGTCCCGGAGGATTTGGTTCCACGCCCACTAGGATAGCCCAAGGGATCACCCACCGCGAAGATCACCTGAGCGTACACGCGGGCCCCGGCAC
>JAEHCY010000545.1 GCA_016880695.1 Chromatiaceae bacterium
CTACATTGGCAAGCAAGAGTTTTCCTCCCCGCGCCCGTAGCTCAGTTGGATAGAGTAGCTGGCTTCGAACCAGCGGGTCGGGGGTTCGAGTCCCTCCGGGCGCGCCAAACACCCAATGGCTTAGGTGATTTCCACCTAAGCCATTTTTCGTTGAGCAAGCACTGGGCAAACAGGCGAACGGACTTCGCCCCATTGCCGCCAGTACCAAGCGTCAGCGGCTCCACCCCAAGATCCGGGAGCGACAGCGCCTCGATCCCCGCAAGATGTCTGTTCCCTCCGCAAACACCGGGCATCGTACCCATGCCTGAAGTCTCAGATTTCGCGCAGAACCGCCTCGGGTAAGTCGATTGGGGTGGGTCGGGGCGGCTCGTAGGGCTTGATGTGGTTGAAATCCCAGCCGACATCCGCGCCAGTGGTCCCCTCCACGCAGATTTAATCTCCCGCGAGAGATCCAGATCCAGGTGACGCGAGAAATTTCTCGGGAAGCCGGGTGGGCCACTCGCTCATCAGCACCAGATCGCACTGGACCCGGGGTCCGTCCGGGCTGACCAGCTCCATCTCGCCCACGCGCTGGGTATGGTCGATCTGGAACGTCTCTGTCATCAGGCGCAATACGGCCTGCTTGTACTCGGTATCGGGATTCCCCTGGAGGTGCTCCCCCTTCATCTCCAAGACCACCAGCCGCTCCCCGGTGCTGTAGGTGTCCCCCGGAAGCACGGCGAAGATGAAGTCGGGGTAGATGCGCTCCCGTCGCCACCCCTGGAGCGCGTACTGATTGCGGGCCACATTGCGATGCCACCAGCGCAGCGACTTCTCCGCGTCCAGGTAGACCGCAATCTCGCGCTCCTGCTGGTTCAGGTCGCCCTTGTAGATGGGCGAGAACAGGCTGCGCTGTAGCGGGCCGCTGTCCGAACCGGCTAACTGCTCCGCCCCTTGGGGCTGGTAGGTCAGGGAGTCCGCTGGCATCCGCCATTTGTGCCGATCGGTCCGCAACCGGAACTGGATGCGTCCGGCCGCGACTTCAGATCGAAAGCGGGCCTCGGCCATCCGGTCGCGCTCGCCGGACAACCATTTGCGCAGCTCTTCGACCACCAGCCCGTGCAGCTCGCCGAGCCGCTCCTCGGTGAAGCCACGGGCCTTGAGGCCGTCCAGCAGGCGGCCGACGATCTCTCGGGCCACCCAAGCATTCGGCACGATGTCGGAAACCATCCGCACCGCGTAGGCGGGGTCGAAGGCCAGGCGCTCGCCGGTCTCCCCCCTCACCTCGGTGACGAAACGCTCGTCGCCGGAATCGGACAGGCAAATCCGGCGCATCTGCCGCTCGGTGCTCGCGAAGTTCTCCGGGATCTTCGCCACCAGCGCTGTGGGATTGAGCCCACTCCAGTCGAGTGCGAACAGGATGTCTTGCTCGTAGTCCAGCGGGCGAATCTCCCCCTGATCCACGCGCAGGACCCAAGGCAGGTAGATTTCAGTCTTCGCGAACGCGTCTCTTCGCTGGACCGCGCGCGGGCCTTTGCCGCCACCGTCACCATCCGGGTCCGGGATACGGATCTCCTGCACCAGGTCCGCCAGCCCGTCCTCCTCCAGTCCGCGCTTGATCGCAGCCACCACGGTCGCGGTATCGGCGTGGTGGGTCACGACATAGCACTCGTCAAGGGCCGGCACGCCGGTCTTGCGGGCCTGCGGCTGGCGCAGGATGCGCCCGATGAGCTGGGTGAGGGCGCTCGCGTTGTGGCTCGCGGAGAGCGAGCAAAGCACGTAGGCGAACGGGCAATCCCAGCCCTCCTGCAACGCCTGCTTGGTGATGATGGCGCGCACCCGATTGGTCGGCGCCAACAGGTCTTGGTTCTCGGGCTGGGCCAGGTCGTTGGTATCGGCGGTCTTGATGGCGATCTCCGCCTCGTCGAGCCCCGCCGTCGCCAGCCACTCCTTCACGTCCAAGGCATGAATGTAATCGCCGCCGCGCTGCTCGTGGCCGGTGCGCTCCACCTGGACCAGCAGGATCGGGCGGATATATCGCCCGGACTCCCCCTGAAACCGCCGCGCCTCCGCGTCCAAGGCATTGAGCCGGTCGAAGGCCACCCGCAAGGTATTGCGCCAGTCCGTCCCTCCGCGTGGGTCCAGGTTGAGCGGCATCTTGATCATGCCCTCCCGGTCCAGGTCCAGGCCCGTGACCTCCACCAGCACGTTGGCGGGGCGCCCCGGTCGGGGCTTGGCCCCGGTGCGGGGCTGCACGTCCTTTGGGGTGGCCGTCAGCTCCAGGACGAAGCAGGGATTGAAGCCGTACAGGGTCTCGAAGGCCAGTTCGGAGACGGCCTTGTGGCCCTCGTCCATGACCACCACGGGGCGGATCAGCCGCAGGGCATTCCCGAGCGAGTCCTTGACCATGGGCCAGAAGGAGCCGGTTTGCGCGGACGGGGCATAGGCGTCCAGGTTCGCGGTCCCCTCCAGCATCAGGCGGTGGGCCTCCTGGTCGCCCTCCTCCGGGAAGAACCCGCGCACATCGCCCCGGTCCCGGAACAGCTTGAGCGTGTCCTTGGTCTCGCGGTTTGCCGCCTGCAGCATCAGCAACATGACGCACAGGCTCGCCTCCACGTCCCGGGCATCCAGCTTGTCCGCCTTCTCCAGCAACAGGACGCGGTTGCCCGAGAGCACATCAAGCATCTGGCGGTAGGGGTGTTGGCGGTCCATCAACTGCCGCTTGGTCTGGGCGTAGATCGCCTCGTTGGGGACTATCCACAGGACGAAGCCGGAGCTGCGCCCCAGGTAGCGTCCAAAGATGCGCGACAGGGCGGAGACGGCGAGATAGGTCTTGCCGCCGCCGGTGGGGACCTTGAGCACTACATTCGGCACCGGCCGACCAATGCCGTCCTTGCGCTGGGAATACGGAACCTTACTCCGGCTCGTCGGAAGCTTGCCCGCCTCGCGCAGGGCGCGCCAGGTTTTGGCCGGGAAGTCGGGCACCTCGCGCACCAAGTCCGGGTCTTCCTCCCCCGCGTTGGCCGCGATGATCTTGTCCGCCTTCGCTTTCTGCGCCGCCAGCTCGGTCAAATACTCGTCGAACTGGGCCAGCACCCGTGCCTGATAGTCGAGATCGCGCAGCGGCATGGCGTTCTATATCCCCTGCTCGCCGATGAGGGCAGCGACGTGGCGCAGCAAAATCTGCACCTCGGCGACAAGCGCGGGGCGGTCCAACGCCTCATCCGCCTCGGGCGGGTTTTCCTCGTAACGCGTTTGCACCGCGTAGGGGGTGAATCGAACCAGGGGCAAAAAGGATTCGACATCCGCCCCGGCGCTCTCCAACAGCGCCAATAGGCGCGGTAATTGATGGGTGAGGGGGTAAACCAGACCCGTTGCACTTATCCACGCCTTGAGCGCCTTCTCCACAGACTGTTGGGCATGGAATCCGACGATCTCGTCCGCTACCAGCGCCGATTCCTGCAGGGCGATGACCGCATTCAGATCGCGCTGGGCGAGTCGCAACAATGAACGGGCGTGCTCAACCTCGCGCATGCAGTACCCGCCCTTCGCGAACCGCGCGCCCGACGACATGGTTGAGCGATCCCTTCCAATGCTCGACCTCATCGCGGCTATAGAGCAGCAGGTCCGTTGCCACCGGTACATGACGCAGGGCCATATAGAGCCGATTGGCCTCGCGGATGCGGCTGCGACCGGAGCCGAAGGGCTCGCGCTCGACGATCAACAGGTCCACGTCGGACTCCGGGCCGGCCTCGCCCCTGGCCCGCGAGCCGAACAGGATGATGGACTCGGGATCGGCCTCGCGCACGATGACCTCGACCATCTGTTGCAACAGTGCCCCTTCGTCTGCGTTCATTGAGTTTCTCTCGGCTGAGCGGGGGCTTTATGGGCCGCCGGGCTTCCTGCCGGCCCAGGTTGAGGGCCGTAGTCCGGCTCGTCGTTACCCTAGGCACGGGCTAGACCGGCGAGGGACAGGCCCGCCCAGGCGGCGCGTTCCGCATCGGTCTCGGGTTCGACCAGGGTGACCAATAGGCGAGCGTTGGCGGGCAAGGCGTAGGGCTCATCAAGCAGGATCGCCTGACCGTCGTGGGCCTTGAGGGTAACGCTGGGCATGGGGACCTCCTAGGGTCGCTCGACCCGGTACAGGGCGTAGGGCAGGGGCGCGAACTCCAGCTTCACCGGGAGCTTGGCCTCGTCCAGGACCCGCTGGGAGACGAAGCGCGCCGGGGCAAAGACCAGGTGCGGCTTGTCGGGCTTGGCCGCAGCCAGGGCCTGGGCACGGGAGAGGGTCAGGGCCGCGTCCCTGGACTTGAGA
>JAEHCY010000546.1 GCA_016880695.1 Chromatiaceae bacterium
AGGGACTGATGCCGACCAGCCGCACCAGTTGCCCGAGCGCACCGGAGTTCTCCAACAGCAACGCCAGATAAGCGGTACGCCGGACGATGGCCTCGAGAATTTTGAGCAGGCGTGGTAGCACCGCATCGGGGGCGGCGTAGGCAACCACCGCCTGCAACAACCGCGGCATCAGCTCATCGAGACGCTCGCGTCCCCGCACGCCCAAGCCGCGGCGCTCCACCGTCTGACGAAACTGGTGCAGATGTGCGAGCGCCTCGGCTGGGGCGCGGAAGCCCGCCTCGTCCAGTTGACCGAGCGCGTGCTCCCCGACCAGCTCACCCTCCCAGACGGCGGCCAGCGAGGCCAAGGCCGGGTCCTCGGCCGCCGGCGCGCCGAACAGCTCATCGAAGTGCCGCTGGACCCGCTGGCGGTGGCCATCGAGCGCTTCGGCAAACGCCTCTGGATCCTCGTAGCCCATGGCACGGGCGAGACAGCAGCGGCGCTCCCCATCGGCGGGCAGAACGTGGGTCTGCTGATCCTTCCAGGCCTGCAGGCGGTTCTCCAACCGGCGCAGGAACACATAGGCCTCGCGCAGCTCCTGGGCGGCGGCCGCCGTCAGCAGCCGCTTGGCCTGTAATCGCTCCAACACCGGCAGGATCGGGCGCAGTCGCAGCTCCGGGTCGCGACCGCCGCGGATGAGCTGGAAGGCCTGACCGATGAACTCGATCTCGCGGATCCCGCCCGGGCCGAGCTTGATGTTGTCCTCCATGCCCTTGCGCTTGAGCTCTTGGGTGATCAGCCGCTTCATGTCACGCAGCGCCTCGATGGCGCCGAAGTCCAGATAACGGCGGTAGACGAAGGGCCGCAGCAAGGCCATGAGCCGTTCGCCCGCCTCCCGATCACCGGCCACCACCCGGGCCTTGATCATGGCGTAACGCTCCCACTCCCTGGCCTGGGCTTGGTAGTACTCCTCCATGGCGTCGAAGCTCATCGCCAGCGGGCCCGAGTCGCCGAAGGGACGCAACCGGGTATCGACCCGGAAGACGAAGCCATCGACCGTGGGTGCGTTCAGCGCCTGCACCAGCCGCTGGCTCAGGCGAATGAAGAACCGCTCATTGTCAAGCGGGCGCGGACCATCGGTCTGGCCGTGGTGGGGAAAGGCGAAGATGAGGTCGATATCGGAGGAGAGGTTGAGCTCGCGGGCCCCGAGCTTGCCCATGCCGATCACCACCAGCGCCTGGGCCTCGCCGGCGGGATCCCGCGGCGTGCCGAGCTCACCTACGGCCCAGGTCGTGAGCCGCTGCAGCGCCTGGTCGACGCAGGTATCGGCCAGTGCGCTCAGTGCCTCCAGCGTCTCACCCAGCGGTGCCCAGCCCGCCAGATCGCGCCAGATGATGCGCACCATCTGGTCGCGGCGGAACCGCCGCAAGGCGGTGACCAGCGCTGGCTCGTCGTTGGCCGCTGCGAGCTGCTCCCGAAGACGGCCCGCGATGGCCCCTTCGGGATAGGCCGCTTCGAGCTCGCCGCCCTCGCCGAGACGGGCGAGCAGCGCGGGATCTCGCCCGAGACTCTGGGCGACGAAATCGCTCGCCGCCAGAACCCGTTCAAATGCCGCCCTGAAACCGGCGTCCGCCGCAACGGAAACCCCGTTAGCGCGCGCCCATTGGATCCACGCCTCCCAGAGGGGCGCAAGCGGCTCGCTTGGATCGGCGGCGTGGGTCATGCGGCAGAGCCCCGATGAAACAGGTGAACCCAGGAGCTGGCAAGATTACTTGGGCACCGCGGGCCTTACAAATCGGCTGGGGTGCGCGGTTTCCGGACGATCAGTCATCCTCCCGCCGGAACTCCCCTTCGATGACGCGAGGGGATGCGGCACGCTCGGACGGCGCCCTGACCCCCACCTCTTGCACCACCAGGCGGCGAATGACGACTTGGACCAGTGCACGGCGCAGCGGCGGGATCAGGAGCAGAAACCCCAGGGTGTCGGTGGCGAACCCCGGAATCACCAGAAAGACCCCGGCCGCGAGCAGCAGCGCCCCATCGAGCAGATCGGCGGCGAGCGGTTCGCGGCGCTCGAACGAGCGGTTGATGCGCGCGAGCAGCGAAAAACCCTGCCGGCGCACCAACTCGACCCCGAGCACCGCAGTGACCAGGCAAAGAAGGAGCGTGGGAAACGCGCCGACCCAGGAGCCGACCTCGATCAAGAGGTAGATCTCCGCCAGAGGGACCAGCAGCATGACCAACAAGGCAAGGAGCGCTAGCGGCACCGGCGAGAACCCTTTCGAGCTTGGAGAAGCCGCAAGCTAACAGCCCAACCGCCCCTGAGCAAGCGCCGGCCTGGCCTTAGCTTCCCTGTCCCGAGGGGTTTGGGTAAGCTGTCCAGCCCATGAAGAGCGATGTCTGTTTGGTGCTCACCACCTGCCCCGACGAAACCACCGCCCGATCCCTCGCCCAGTCCCTAGTGGAGGCCGGCCTGGCGGCCTGCGTCAATCTGCTCGCGGGAGTGAATTCGGTCTATCGTTGGGAGGGTCGCCTGGAGGAAT
Source organism: Chromatiaceae bacterium (assembly GCA_016880695.1). GTDB lineage: Bacteria > Pseudomonadota > Gammaproteobacteria > Chromatiales > Chromatiaceae > JAEHCY01. The sequence goes on from JAEHCY010000546.1 coordinate 2,523, forward strand.
CCGCCGAAGTCTTGCTGCTCGCAAAGACCACCGAGGCGTGCCTGGCGGGGCTTGAGGAAGCCATTCGCGCCCAGCACCCTTACGAACTTCCGGAGATCATCGCTGTCCCTGTGACCGGGGGCCTCGCCCCGTACCTCCATTGGGTCCGCCAAGCATGCACAGCCGCCGTTACCTGATCCTGCTCGCGTTCGCCCTTATCGGCCTGCTCGGCAGCCTCTGTGCCCGGGCCGAGGAGGAGTTCCTTCTCCCCGATCAGGCCTTCCGTATCTCCGGCACCGCCCAGGGGGACGATGCGGTGGTGGTGTCCTGGGACATCGCCGATGGCTACTACCTCTACCGCAACAAGTTTCGCTTTCGCGGCGAGACCCTCGGAATCAAGGTTGGTATGCCCACGCTGCCCCCGGCAGAGTCGAAGCAGGACGAGTTCTTCGGCGCGGTGGAGATCTACCGAAAGCGTGTCTCGATCAGCATCCCGCTGCAGCGCGACCCAGGGGCGGATGCCACCCTGACCCTGGAGGCCACCTCCCAGGGCTGCGCCGATGCGGGACTCTGCTATCCGCCCCATAAGCAGACTCTGCTCATCGAGCTCCCCCGCCTCGCCGAAGCCGGAGCTGGAGCACCGCCACCAGCGACGGCCGGTGGCGCTGCGCTGCGCTCCCTCAGCGCCCTCAACAAAGCGCTTAGCGGCAAGGGAGCCAGCGAGGCCGTCGACGACATCCCCGAGCCGGAGGCGGCCTTCAGGTTCGATGCAACGGTGGAGACGCCCGATCGCCTGCGCCTGCTATGGACCATTGCCGAGGGTACCTATCTCTATCGGGATCGCCTGCGCATCAGCCTTGAGGGTTCCCTCGACGTGGCCCTGGGCGCCTACGAGTTCCCCGCGGCGGAGATCAAGCCCGATTCCATCCGCCCGGATGGCAGTATCGGCGATGTCGC
>JAEHCY010000547.1 GCA_016880695.1 Chromatiaceae bacterium
GACTGGCTCCACGTCCGGTTCGTGACAGGGCCACTCCAGGACGCTGCCCCAATCCCGACCGAGAACTGAAACCATAGGTGCTCAGAGGTACCAATCAGCGGTCCGATGGCGCTTCCGAAGTGAGTAGCCAGCGCCCCCGGTCTCGATCACGGCACTCGGCGGCTACTGCTGGCCCACGCCGGTGGCCTCGCAGATCACAACGGCGAAACTCTCTGCCTTGGTGGGCCGACCCTACCGCAAACGGGAGCCTTATGGGTCCGAACGAGTGATGCCCGTTGCCCATGGGGCCCATGGGGCCCATGGGGCCGCTTGACTTCCCGGATGTTTGATCGTATCAAGTTCGCGCGAGCAGCCCACTAGGGGAGCGGAGGGGGCGTGAGGTACTCCTGGCGTCGATCCAGCCCACAAGCGACCCGACGACCCCAATGCCCTTCGTGGTCAGCTCTGCTCGAGGTTCCCTGGTCATTCACACCGGCGTCGCAACCACGGCGCCATGGACTGCATTGAGGAGTCATGATGAACCACAATTTTCCCATGATGGCAGCCGCGCCCGGCAAAACCGGCGGTGGTAAATCCGCTCCGGGTAAGCCGGCGAAACCCGCGCCCGCCCCGAGCAAACCGGCCAAGCCCGCTCCGAGCAAGCCAGCCCCCACCAAACAGGCTCCCTCCCGCGGAACCACCCGCGGCCGTTAGGCACCCGCGCAAGAACCTACCGATCCCCGGGTCTGCCGGGGATCTCTCCCCTCCAGAGCAGACTCCGTTTGGCTGGGTGCTGACACCGAGCAGCGCGCTTCTCGCATCGTCCAGAACCCCTCGATCACCGAGAACTCGTTTTCGCGACATCGTTGTCATGATGCCGTAGCAGAAATCGTGTAAACCACTAAACTCGAAGAGGCTCTAGATTTCGCACGCGCCCTCAGCCCGGCCTGGTGCTCACCCCCGGAGGTGTCAGGCGAAGGCACCGCTCCGGTAGCACCCAGACCCCCGGGCAACTTGGCGCAGCGCAACAAAAAAGATACCGGCTCAAGGATGCCGCCAAGCCCCTGAAGGAGGACTGCGTGTTTCAGATTCGCATCCACGGCCGTGGCGGCCAGGGCGTGGTGACGGCCGCCGAATTGCTCTCGGTGGCGGCCTTCCTCGAGGGCCAGCACTCCCAGGCCTTTCCCAGCTTCGGATCCGAGCGCATGGGCGCGCCGGTAATGGCGTTCTGCCGCATCGACGACAAGGAGATCCGACTGCGCGAGCCGGTCATGCACCCCGACGCCCTGATCATCCAGGACCCCGGCCTCCTGCACCAGGTGAACCTGTTCGAGGGACTGTCGGAGGCCGGCTATGTGCTGATCAACTCCTCCCGCACACTCGCCGATCTCGGCCTGGATGAGTTCCAGAACAGCCACCCAAACTGCCGGGGCTGCACCGTGCCCGCAACCGATCTGGCGCTGCGCTATGTAGGTCGCGCGGTGCCCAACGCCGCCTTGCTTGGTGGATTTGCCGCCATCACCGGGCGCATTCGTCTGGATTCGGTGGAAGCCGCGATCCGCGGGAAGTTCTCCGGCAAGGTAGCCGAGGGCAACGTCACCGCCGCCCGGGCGGCGTTTACTGCCGCCCAAGCCGGCCGCTGTTGAGGAGGCGCTCGCATGCTGAAACAGATCGAGGGATCCCGCGCCATTGCCGAAGCGGTAGCGCTGTGTCGCCCGGAGGTGATCTGCGCCTATCCGATCACCCCCCAGACCCACATCGTCGAGAACCTGGGGGAAATGGTGCGGGGCGGCGAGGTGCCGTGCTGCGAGTTCATCAATGTGGAGTCCGAGTTCGCCGCCCTGTCGGTGGCGATCGGCGCCAGCGCCGCCGGGGCGCGTGCCTACACCGCCACAGCCAGTCAGGGGCTGCTGTTCATGGCGGAGGCCGTTTACAACGCCTCGGGCCTGGGCCTGCCGATTGTGATGACGGTGGGCAATCGGGCCATCGGCGCCCCGATCAATATCTGGAACGACCACCAGGATAGCCTCTCGATGCGCGATTCCGGCTGGATCCAGCTCTACGCCGAAACCAACCAGGAGGCCCTGGACCTGCACATTCAGGCCTTCCGTCTGGCCGAGGAGCTCTCGGTGCCGGTGATGGTGTGCGTGGACGGCTTCATCCTCACCCACGCCTACGAGCGGGTGGATATGCCCGCCCAGGCGGAGGTCGATGCCTTCCTGCCAGAGTTCGAGCCGCGGCAGGTGCTCGATCCGGCCCAACCGATCAGCATCGGCGCCATGGTGGGTCCGGAGGCGTTCACCGAGGTGCGCTACCTCGCCCATTACCGGCAGATGCAGGCGCTCAGCCTGATCCCTGAGCTATCGGAGGAGTTTGCCGAGCAGTTCGGGCGCCGTTCGGGAGGGCTGGTGCGCTCCTATCGCACCGAGGGGGCAGAGACCCTGGTGGTGGCGCTCGGCTCGGTCA
>JAEHCY010000067.1 GCA_016880695.1 Chromatiaceae bacterium
CGCCTGACCGAACGGGGCGGCAATCCACGCCGGGGTAAAGGCTGATCGGTAGGCGCTTGGCTGGTGGGCGGCTAAGCCCCGGTCGTCGGTGTGGAACTGAAGGTCATCGCGCTTGAGCGCAGCGACGGTGGCTCTAACCGGGCGCGCGCGTGGACAGTTTCTCGCCGGATTCAGTAAAATTGGACCCGCTGACCGGGCGTTAACGCACTCAGCACACATCTGGGTTAATTCAGAGCGGGACCGCGATCCCCTCGCTTCCCGCTTTTTCTTGCCTGCTCGGGAGACGCGTTTGAGAAAACCGGCGGTTCTGGTCCTGGAGGACGGCTCCTTTTTTCGCGGGGAGTCGATCGGCGCGGACGGCGAGAGCGTCGGCGAGGTGGTGTTCAATACCGCCATGACCGGTTACCAGGAGATCCTCACCGATCCCTCCTACTGCCGCCAGCTGGTCACCCTGACCTATCCGCACATCGGCAACGTTGGCACCAACCCCGACGATGAGGAGTCCCTGCGCATCCAGGTCGCCGGCCTGATCGTTCGCGACAGCTCGCTCACCACCAGCAACTGGCGAAGTCGGTGGTCGCTCGAGGACTATCTGCGGGGGCAGGGAGTGGTGGCCATTGCCGGGATCGACACCCGCCGACTCACCCGCCTGCTGCGCGAAAAGGGCGCCCAGAACGGCTGCCTGGTGGCAGGGGAGGGCATCGATGAGGCCCGAGCGCTCGCACAGGCCCGTGCCTTTCCGGGCTTGAAGGGGATGGACCTTGCGCGGGTGGTGACCACCCAAACCCCCTATGAATGGACCCAGGGTACCTGGAGCCTGGAGCGGGGGATGCCGCCCCAGCTCCCACCCGGCGAGGTGGGACTACCCTACCATGTGGTCGCCTACGATTTCGGCGTCAAGCGCAACATCCTGCGCATGCTGGCGGATCGGGGGTGTCGGGTCAGCGTGGTTCCCGCCGAGTGGCCAGCCTCCGCGGTGCTGGATCTCCAACCCGACGGGGTGTTCCTGTCCAACGGCCCCGGCGATCCCGAGCCCTGCGACTATGCGATCCGCGCCATCAAGGCTCTGGTCGAGAGGGGTCTGCCGGTCTTCGGCATCTGCCTCGGGCACCAGTTGCTCGGGCTTGCGAGTGGGGCGCGGACGGTGAAGATGAAGTTCGGCCATCATGGTGCCAACCATCCGGTGCAGGACCTCGCGACCGGACGGGTGATGATCAGCAGCCAGAACCACGGCTTTGCGGTGGATGAGGAGACCCTTCCGGCCAACCTCCGGGCCACCCACCGGTCGCTGTTCGATGGGTCGCTGCAGGGTATTCACCGCAGTGACCGCCCCGCGTTCGGCTTCCAGGGCCACCCCGAGGCGAGCCCCGGCCCCCACGACGTGGCGCCGCTGTTCGACCACTTCATTGAGCTGATGAACCAGCGCCCATGAGGTCCCCCGCCGACCGAGAGGGCAGGGCGCGCGCTTACCGCGTCCCGGTCGTCACCACCTGATCCCCCGCACCCTAGCGATTGTCCCGACATGCCGAAAAGAACCGACATCCAGAGCATCCTGATCATCGGCGCCGGGCCCATCGTCATCGGCCAGGCCTGCGAGTTTGACTACTCCGGGGCCCAGGCCTGCAAGGCGCTGCGCGAGGAGGGCTACCGGGTCATCCTGGTCAACTCCAATCCGGCCACCATCATGACCGATCCGGAGATGGCCGACGCCACCTACATCGAGCCGATCAACTGGCGCACCCTTGAGCGCATCATCGAGCAGGAGCGGCCCGATGCCCTGTTGCCCACCATGGGCGGGCAGACCGCGCTCAACTGCGCGCTTGATCTCGCCCGCGAAGGGGTACTGCAACGCCTGGGCGTGGAGATGATCGGTGCCTCGCGCGAGGCCATCGACAAGGCCGAGGATCGCGATCGCTTCCGCCGGGCCATGCAGCGGATCGGGCTCGATATGCCCAGGTCCGCCATTGCCCACAGCCTGGAGGAGGCCCTCGAGGTTCCCACCCAGATCGGTTTCCCGCTGATCATTCGCCCCTCGTTCACCCTCGGGGGCAGCGGCGGGGGCGTGGCCTACAACCACGAGGAGTTCGCCGAGATCTGCCAGCGCGGGCTGGATCTCTCGCCCACCCGCGAGCTCTTGATCGAGGAGTCGGCACTGGGCTGGAAGGAGTTCGAGATGGAGGTGGTGCGGGACCACCGCGACAACTGCATCATCGTCTGCTCCATCGAGAACCTCGATCCGATGGGGATTCACACCGGCGACTCCATCACCGTGGCACCGGCGCAGACCCTCACGGACAAGGAATACCAGATCATGCGCAATGCCTCCATTGCCGTGCTGCGGGAGATCGGCGTCGACACCGGGGGGTCCAACGTGCAGTTCGCCATCAATCCCGAGGACGGCCGCATGATCATCATCGAGATGAACCCGCGGGTGTCGCGTTCCTCGGCGCTGGCCTCCAAGGCCACCGGCTTCCCCATCGCCAAGGTAGCGGCCAAGCTGGCCGTGGGCTACACCCTCGATGAGCTGCGCAACGAGATCACCGGTGGCGCCACGCCCGTCTCGTTCGAGCCCTCCATCGACTACGTGGTCACCAAGGTACCTAGGTTCGCCTTCGAGAAGTTCCGCCAGGCGATGCCCCGGCTCACCACCCAGATGAAGTCGGTGGGGGAGGTCATGGCCATCGGCCGTACCTTCCAGGAGTCCCTGCAGAAGGCGCTGAGGGGTCTCGAGACCGATAAGCACGGCCTGTGCGAAGAGCTCGATGCCAGCGCGGAGGATGTCCCGGGGGTGCTGCGTCATGAGCTGATGCAGGCCGGCCCGCAGCGGCTGTGGTACCTCGCCGACGCCTTCCGCGCCGGGATGTCGATGGAGGAGGTGAACCGGCTGACCCGCATCGACCCCTGGTTTCTGGCGCAGATCAAGGAGTTGGTAGATGTGGAGGCGGAGGTCGTTGCCGCGGGCCCCGACGGTCTCTCGGCAGAGCGCCTGCGCCAGCTCAAGCGCAAGGGCTTCTCGGATGCACGCCTCGCCCGACTTCTGGGGTTGCAGGAGGCCGATGTCCGACAGCGGCGCTGGGAGCTTGGGGTGCGACCGGTCTTCAAGCGGGTGGATACCTGTGCCGCGGAGTTTGCCTCCAGCACCGCCTATCTCTACTCCACCTATGAGGAGGAGTGCGAGGCGGAGCCTTCATCGCGCAAGAAGATCATGGTGCTCGGCGGGGGCCCGAACCGCATCGGCCAGGGGATCGAGTTCGACTACTGCTGCGTGCATGCCGCCTTCGCCCTGCGCGAGGATGGTTACGAGACCATCATGGTCAACTGCAACCCCGAGACCGTCTCCACCGACTACGACACCTCCGATCGGTTGTACTTCGAGCCCCTCACCCTGGAGGACGTGCTCGAGATCATTCACAAGGAGCAGCCCTTTGGCGTGATCGTGCAGTACGGCGGCCAGACGCCGCTCAAGCTGGCGCGACCCCTGGCGGCGGCGGGGGCACCGATTATCGGCACTACCCCCGATTCCATCGACCGCGCCGAAGATCGCGAGCGCTTCCAGCAACTGATCCACGAGCTCGGGCTGCTCCAGCCCCCCAACGCCACCGCCCGCAGCACCGAGGAGGCGGTACGCCTCGCCGAGATGATCGGCTACCCGCTGGTGGTGCGACCCTCCTACGTGCTGGGCGGGCGCGCCATGGAGATCGTCTACAACCGCACCGAGCTCGGGCGCTACATGCGCGATGCGGTGCGGGTGTCCAACGAGTCTCCGGTACTCCTCGATCGCTTCCTCGACGCGGCCATCGAGGTGGACGTGGACGCAATCTGTGACGGCCAGGATGTGCTCATCGGCGGCATCATGGAGCACATCGAGCAGGCCGGCGTGCACTCGGGGGATTCCGCCTGCTCGCTACCGTCCTACACCCTCTCGCCCGCGATCCAGGACCGGATGCGCGAGCAGATGGCGGCGCTGGGCCGTGCCTTGGGGGTGGTGGGGCTGATGAACGCCCAGTTTGCGATCCAGGGCGATTCGGTCTACATCCTTGAGGTCAATCCGCGCGCCTCGCGCACGGTGCCCTTCGTGTCTAAAGCCACTGGGGTTCCTCTGGCCAAGGTGGCGGCCCGTTGCATGGTGGGAACCCGCCTCGCCGAGCAGGGGCTTACCGAGGAGCGGTTGCCCAAGCACTATTTCGTCAAGGAAGCGGTGTTCCCCTTCATCAAGTTTCCCGGGGTGGATGTCGTGCTCGGACCCGAGATGAAATCCACCGGCGAGGTCATGGGGGTGGGCGAGACCTTCGGCGAGGCCTATGCCAAAGCCCAGGCGGGGGCGGGCAACACCCTGCCCAGGCTGGGCAAGGCCCTGCTCAGCGTCCGCGATGCCGACAAACCGAGGGTTGTCGGCGTGGCGCGGGACCTCAAAGCCCTCGGCTTCGAGCTCTACGCCACCCATGGGACCGCGGCGGTCGTGCGCGCGGCCGGGATCTCCTGCGCGGGGATCAACAAGGTCAACGAGGGGCGCCCGCACCTGGTCGATATGATCAAGAACAACCAGGTGAGCTTTATCGTCAACACCACCGAAGGCGTCCAGGCGATCGCCGACTCCGCCGAGATCCGGCGGGCGGCGCTGCAGCACAAGGTGAGCTATACCACCACCATCGCCGGCGCCGAGGCCACCTGCCTGGCGCTCAAGCAGCCCGATGCGGTAAGCGTGAGCCGCCTGCGGGATCTACATTCAGAGAGGAATCCGGTCGACCGAGAGGTTGCGGAAAAGGTTGCCCTTGCCCCCTTCAGGGGAAAGGCTGGGGCGAGGGGGAATTCTGAGTATCCCTCACCGCTAGAGCTTTCCCGGTGGGAGAGAATCCTTTTGGAACCTCTGAGGATCGAGCGAGGGAGGTGAGCAAAGATGAGCAAAGTCCCACTGACAGCCAAGGGTGCCGAACGACTGCGTGAGGAGCTCGAGCGCCTCAAGCGGGTGGATCGTCCCCAGGTCATCAAGGCGATTGCCGAGGCCAGGGCCCATGGCGATCTGCGGGAGAACGCGGAATATCACGCGGCCCGCGAGCAGCAGGGGTTCATCGAAGGGCGCATCAAGGACCTGGAGTTCAAGCTCTCCCATGCCCGCATCATCGATGTCACCAGCCTGAACGCCAACGGCAAGGTGGTTTTCGGCTCCACGGTGGAGGTGCTTGAGATCGACAACGACGAGGAGCACACCTTTCAGATCGTCGGAGACGACGAAGCCGACAGCAAGATCGGCCTCATCTCGGTCAACTCCCCTATTGCCCGCGCCCTGATCGGCAAGCAGGAAGGCGACTCGGCCCAGGTGCAGACCCCCGCGGGTGTGCGCGAATTCGAGATCCTGGCGGTGCGTTACACCTAGCCTCGGGGGGAGCAGGGCTGGAGATGGCCCGGGGAGCGCTCACATAACCCTCTGGGCCGGCACCAAGGACCAGTGCCGCGCGCAGATTCCGCCACAATCCATCAGGCGTCGGGCAAGGGTAGGGGGCGCTTCTTCTCGGGGTTGGCGCGGAACAGCACCGCCACGTGTCCCAGCCGCTGCACGCGCTCCGCGGTGCACCGGTGGCAGATGCGCTCGATTATGGTGTCGCGTTCCGCCCGGTCGCTGGCGCTGATCTTCACCTTGATGAGCTCATGGGCGGTCAACGCGAGATCGGTCTCGGTCAGGACCGCCTCGCTTAACCCGGCCTGTCCCACCATCACCACCGGCTTGAGGTGATGGGCCAGTGCGCGCAGGTGTCGTTTTTGTGGCTCGCTCAGTGGCATGGCCGGTGATCCTCGGGAGTGATGGGGCGGCGCATTCTACCGGGTTGGACGGTGCGGTCAAAGAAACCCTGGGGCGGCGGGTCCCGATGAGCGGTTGCGCGGGGCTCAGGATGCTCGCCTGGGCAGGCAATGTTTCCCAAGCGCCGCTTGGCCTTGGAGCCGATCTGTACAACCCCAATCCGGGTCTCGGTTCGCGTTAGAATGCGCGGGAATTCTCCGGCGAATGGGATTGGCTCCTCATGCTTGGTCTTGCCCGCGGGGGCCTGCTGCTCTTTTTGTCTGTAATGCTGGTGCTTCCGGCCACGGGTCTGGCGGCTGCCCGGGTGCGGGTCCAACTCGAAGGGCTCGAGGGTGATAAAAAAAAGAACGCCCTCGCCCTGATGGACATAGAGCAGCGCGCCAGCGACGAGGGGCTCGATGATCACGTGATCAACCGGCTGCACCGGCGGGCACCGGATCAGATCAAGAAGGCGCTGCAGCCCTTCGGTTACTACCAGGTCAAGGTTGAGGCGGAGCTCAAGAAGCCGGCGGCGGAGGGTGATCCCTGGGAGGCCCGTTATCGGGTCGAGCGCGGGGAGCCGGTCAAGATCGGGGAGGTAGACTTCGAGGTGAGTGGGCCCGGGGCGAAGGATGCCGCGTTTCCCGCGGAGTTTGCTATGCATCCGGGGGACCGGCTAATCCACGCCGATTTCGACGATGGGGTGCGCAATCTGGCGGACACCGCCGCCAAGCACGGCTATCTGGATGCTTCCTTCGACAAGCATCGGGTGATCGTGGACCCCGAGGACAATCGGGGCCGGGTGGAGGTGGCGCTCGCGACCGGCCCGCAGTATTACCTTGGGGAGGTGACCTTCAAGCAGGACCTGCTGGAGGATGCGTTCCTGCGCCGCTACATCCGCTTCAAACCGGGTGAGGTCTATGATCCGGGCCGGCTGCTGAACCTGCAGGCCAGTCTCCTGGCCTCGGAATACTACGACCAGGTGGAGATCGTGCCGCGCAAGGACGAGGCGGAGGAGAACGTCATTCCGCTGGATGTGGTGGCAACCCCCAACAAGCCCAACAAGTATCGCATCGGTGCGGGCTACTCCACGGACACCGGGCCGCGGCTCCGATTCGACTGGACCCGCCGCTATGTGGGCCGCTGGAGCCATCGGATGAATGCCGAGCTCAACGTCTCCCCAGCCCTTACCTTTTTGCGGGGTGAGTACCGCATCCCGCTGGATAAGCCGACGCAGGACATCATCTTCCTGCGGCCGAACATTGAGCACTACGATACCTCGACCCGCAAGGGGACCATCGGCGAGTTCGGGGCCGGACATTCGGTGGTGTTGGAGCACGGCTGGCGGCGCATCCTGGGCCTGAGCTATCGCTATGAGGACTACACGGATGTGGACGGAACCAATACCGCAAACGAGCTGGTCCCCAACATTTCCTGGTCCAAGACGGTGACCGATGACCCGGTGGTGACACGTAACGGCTACCGCATCCAGGCCGGTGTGCTTGGGGCGGTGGAGGGGCTGATTTCGTCCACCTCTTACCTCAGCGTTCAGGCGTTCGCCAAGTGGATTCGCAGCTTTGGTGAGGATTACCGCTTCATCACCCGCGCCAATCTGGGTGCGACGCTGGCGAAAGACGTGCTCGATCTGCCAGCGAGCCGCCGCTTCTACGCCGGCGGCGACACCAGCATCCGGGGTTGGGGGATCGATGTGTTGGGTCCCAATGACACGGACGACAAGACCGTGGGCGGGCGCTACCTCGGCGTCGGTAGCCTGGAGCTCGAGCGCCGGATCTACGGTGACTTGGGCGCCGCGATGTTCTACGACTTTGGCAACGCCTTCGACCCCGATTATCCCGCGGGGTTTAAACAGGCTGCGGGGCTTGGACTTCGTTGGCGCACGCCGGTAGGCCTGGTGCGGGTCGACGTGGCCTACAAGCTGGATGAGCCGGGCCACCAGGCGCGCCTGAATATCGTGGTGGGGCCTGACCTATGAGCGAAATCGCTGAGCCCGATAAGCCGGCCGCCGAGGGGCCGGAAACCGAGCAACCGGCCGCGGAGACCCCGCCTCCCCGCCGATCCCTCCTGCTACGGTTGCTGCGGGGTACGCTGTTCGGAGTGTTGGGGTTCTTGCTTTTGGTGCTGGGGGTGCTGGCCTGGGTGGTCGGCACTGAGAACGGTCTGCGCTTGGTCCAGGATCTGGCGCATCGATTTGCACCCGAGCTGATCACCATCCAGGGGGTCGAGGGGCGGCTTATCGATCGGGCTCGGCTCACCGGGAC
>JAEHCY010000548.1 GCA_016880695.1 Chromatiaceae bacterium
AGGTGCCAACCAAAGTAGCCAGGGGCCGCCGGGTCCAGGGTTTTAGGCCTTGGCGAAGAAGTGGTTATACGCCATCTTGTAATCGACCGAGGTGTCGTTTTGCCAGCGTGCGGCGCGCGCGGCGAAGACGCGCATGGAATCGACCACCTTTTTGAATGCGGGATTCTCGGCGCTCTTGGCGGCGAGCACTCTGTCCCACACCTCCAACTGCTTCTTGAGGACCGCATCGGGTGTCTTGTAGAACTTGACACCCTGCTCTTGCGACATCCCCAGGTAGTCCTTCGAGTAGCGATCGATCGCCTTCCACGACATGTTCGCGGATGCGGACTCGACGGCATACGCGATGATGGCCTTGAGCTCGGGGGACAGGGTGGTGTATTTGGTCTTGTTGAAGATAATCTCGAACTGTTCGCTGCACTGGTGGAAGCTCTGCAACATGCAGATCTTCGCCACATCGGGGAATCCAAGCAGGCGGTCGGAAGAGGCGTTGTTGAACTCGGCCGCATCGATCAGGCCGCGATCCAGCGCCGGGACGATCTCACCGCCCGGCAGCGGATTCACCGCGACACCCATGTCTTTGAAGATGTCGACCGCGAGTCCGACGGTGCGGAATTTCAGGCCGTTGAGGTCCTCAACCTTGGTGATGGGCTGCTTGTACCAGCCCAAGGGCTGCGTCGGCATGGGGCCATAGAGGAACGACACCACGTCGAGATTCAGGTTTCCATAGATTTCTTCGAGCAGTTGCTTACCGCCACCGTAGTAGTGCCATGCCAGCACCATGTTCGGATCCATCCCGAACGCAGGGCCAGAGCCCCAGAGCGCCACCGCCGAGTTCTTGCCGTACCAGTAGGCCACCACACCGTGGCCACCATCGAGCGTGCCCTTGCTGACCGCGTCCAGCAGATCGAACGCCTTGACCACCGACCCGGCGGGAAGCACCTCGATGGTCAGCTTGCCGGCGGCCATGTTGTTGACGCGCTGCGCGAAGTCGAGCGCGTACTCGTGGAAGATGTCTTTGGCCGGCCAGGTGCTCTGAAACCGGAGCTTGATCGGCCCCTCTGCCTTTACGATCATCGGGAATCCCAGCGTCGCGCCGGTCGCCGTTGCGGCTGCGGCGGCACCCAGGAACTTGCGTCTGGAGGGGTTCCCCTCCGTCGCGGCGCGGGTCGGCTTAGGGGTCTTTGCGCTCATGATCCGTCTCCTTGTGTTGGTCGTTGTCGTTGCCCTGCAGGCATCGCTCCTTCGGGCAAGCAGTTGCGAAGTATAGAGCTCTGCGTCTCAGTGGCAAGAAAGACGGCCCCGAGTGGGCGCTGGGTCGAGTCGCCACCCGGCGATCCTGGCCCGGTATGCCTTCGTCAGAAACGCCGTCGATCGAGGACCGTTAGGTTTTCGACCAAGCGTGGGGAAGTTCGCCATGCCTCGGTGCTGCGGGGCCTGGGGTGGGGGTCGGTAGGGTGTTTCACCTGTTTGTTTAAGCACCGTTCGCCCCGAGTCGAGGCCGACCCTGGCCCTGGTCGCAAGGGGCAGGCGACCCGCAACCGCAGAATTCGGACGCAGGGGCGCAGGTGCGCCCGTTACACGAGCCGGTCGCGCGGCTCGCGGCCAGCGAAAATCGCATCGAGGTTATCCAGCGCCCGGAACCCCATGGCGTCGCGGGTCTCGCGGGTTGCGCTGCCGATGTGCGGGAGCAGGAAGCTGTTGGCTAGCCCGCGGTAGCCGGGGTGGATCTCCGGCTCGTTGTTGAAGACGTCAAGCCCGGCGGCAAACAGCTTGCCCGCGCGCAGGGCGGCGATGAGGGCGTCGTCGTCCACCACGGCCCCCCGTGCCGTGTTGACCACCACGGCGTCGCGCGGCAGCAACCCGATGCGCTCGGCGTTGAGCAGATTGCGCGTGTCGGGCGTGGCCGGACAGTGGATGGACAAGAAGTTGCAGTGCGGCAAGAGGTCTTCGAGGGTCGCGTGGAAGATCGCGCCCATCTCCTGCTCGGGGTCCAGTCGCCGGCGATTGTGGTAATGGATCTCCATGTCGAAACCCCGCGCGCGTTTCGCAACCACCCGCCCGACACGCCCCATGCCGATGATGCCCAGTCGCTTCCCGGTCACCTGGATGCCGAGCTGGTAGGTGGGGCTCCATTCCCGCCAGGTGGCAGTGCGGACCAACTCCGCGCCCTCATGGGCGCGCCGGGCGGCGCCGAGCATCAGCAGCAGGGCAATTTCGGCGGTGGCGTCGCTGAGCACGTCCGGGGTGTTGGTGACGCTGATTCCCCGTTCCCTGGCCGCCTGCAGGTCGATGTGGTCGAACCCGACGGAAAAGCTGCAGATGGCGCGAATGCCGGCCGGGAGGCGGGCGATTACCTGGGCGTTCAGGCGCTCGGTATGACAGGGGATGATCGCGTCTGCCCCCTGTGCGAGTGCGACGATCTCGTCGGCCGTATAGATACGGTCCTCCGGATTCAGGCGCGGCGCATAGTCGCGTTGCAAACGCTGTTCGACGGCCGCGGGGAGCTTGCGGGTGACCACAACAACGGGTTTCTGCTTCATCACTTCTGCTCCGTCAACTGGGGTACCGAGCCGGTAGTCCCTTCGACCGCGACGTTGGCGAAGAAACGTCCGCCGCGGGAATGGGGGCAGGGATGGGGCTCAGGGACGTTTCCACCGGATCTTCGCGGACGTCTCGTGCGCGGATCGCGTCAAGATAGCGACTGTCCGCCCTCGGCACAAATGATCAGCCAGCGCGCGTAGCGACAGGATGGGCGGCATTCGGCATCGCCCGCCACCCGTCCGGTTAGTGACGCTCGTGCTCTCGGCGTTCGCCGGTGTAACCGCGGGAGCCCGACGGGTCTCTCCGCAATGCACCCCAGGCGCAGGACATGCTCTATAGTGGCTGCTGTTGCGGGACCCACCCGATGTCAAGGTGCCAGAGGCGGAGATCGATGCCATGACCATCAAGATCGGAGACCGAATACCCGAAGCCACCCTCACGATCATGGGCGAGGTCGGCCCCCGGAACGTCTCGACCGAGGCCCTGTTCCAGGGCAGACGCCTGGTGCTGTTTGGGCTGCCCGGCGCATTCACGCCCACCTGCTCAGCCCGCCACCTTCCGGGTTACCTGGACGAGGCGGACGCAATCCGCGCCAAGGGCGTGGATGCCATCCTGTGCCTGGCGGTTAACGATGCCTTCGTGATGGACGCCTGGGGCAAGCAGCAGAATGTCGGGGACAAGATTCTCATGGTGGCCGACGGCAACGGTGACTTCACCCGTGCCGTTGGCCTCGAGCTGGACATGACGGCCCGAGGGTTTGGTTGGCGCTCGCAACGCTATGGGATGGTCGTCGAAGACGGCGTGGTCCGGGCGCTGAATATCGAGAAGCCCGGCGAGCTCGAGGTCAGCGATGCGCGATCCATCCTGAATCTGCTCTAGGGCGGTGGCCGGATCGGGGTGCCAGCCCCTCTAGTCGCCTTCAGTGCTGCCCCGGGTCCGGCGGTTCTCGGTTCCCCAAGCCGCCCTTGGCGCGTGCTTTTCGTAAGCGACTGTAGGGGATACGTACCCGGTCGACAGGCAGGGTGCTAAAGTCTGGGGGAAGAGTTCCCCAACACAGGGGACTCGCGAGGACTAGCGGGAGGGAGGTGGCGCCGGAGGAAGGAGCTTGCTACTGCGATACGGCTTGCTGCTGCTCACCGCCTTCCCCCGCCGCCAGAACCATCGATGCACCTCCCTGTGCACCAGTGGGTATTCAGATTGGCAACAATCGCTTACTTGGATTCAGCCTTGGCCGGTGCAGCGGGGGCAACCGGAGCGGCGTAGGGCATGCCGTAGGGGGCGCCGTAGCCACCACCCCAAGGACCGCCGTAACCACCCCAAGGACCGCCGTAACCACCCCAAGGACCGCCGCCGTAGGGGCCGTAGCCGTAGCCGTAGTAGTCGTTGTAGCGGTTGTACCCGCGACCCGAACCGTGGCCACCGCCGCTCATGTTCATGTTGAAGTCGCCCCAGCCGTCACCCATCATGTCGTTCCACCAGTCGCCCCCGCGGTTTCCGCCCCAGGGGCCACCGCCCCACCAGGCACTCGCGGAAGCGGACACACCGAGCAGAGCAGCGATAGCAGCAGCAGTA
>JAEHCY010000549.1 GCA_016880695.1 Chromatiaceae bacterium
GTCCGCTTTGCGGAGAAGGCATCGCATCAGATCTTCATCGAGCCCGAAGGGCTCGACACCCACGAGGTTTACCCCAACGGCATCTCCACCAGTTTGCCGTTCGACGTGCAATGGGACCTGGTGCGCTCGATGCGGGGTTTCGCCGAGGCGCGGATCACCCGTCCGGGCTACGCCATCGAGTACGACTTCTTCGACCCCCGGGATCTCAGGCCGACACTCGAGACCAAGCAGATCTCAGGGCTCTTCCTCGCCGGGCAGATCAACGGCACCACCGGTTACGAGGAGGCGGCGGCCCAGGGTCTCCTCGCCGGGCTGAATGCTGCCCGCCTCGTACGCGCGGAGGAAGGATGGTGGCCGCAGCGCGACGAGGCCTATCTCGGGGTGCTGGTCGACGACCTGATCACCCGCGGCACCAGCGAGCCCTACCGTATGTTCACCAGCCGGGCGGAGTATCGTCTGCTGCTGCGGGAGGACAACGCCGATCTGCGCCTCACCGAGACCGGGCGCCGCCTGGGCCTGGTGGACGATGAGCGCTGGCGCCGCTTCGAGAACAAGCGCGAGGCCATCGAGCGCGAGCGGCAACGGTTGCGGGAGACCTGGGCGCGGCCGGGCTGTCTGGCGCCCGAGATGGAGGGCGAGATCTTCGGTGCGCCGCTTAGCCGTGAGGCCCGGGCGCTCGATCTGCTCGGTCGGCCTCAGGTGAGCTACCAGGGTTTGATGCGGATTCCTGGCCTCGGTCCGGGGGTCGAGGACCCCGCCGTGGCGGAGCAGATCGAGGTTCAGTGTAAGTATGCGGGGTACATCGGACGCCAGCAGGACGAGGTGGATCGCCATCGGGCCAACGAGGCGCAGCGGTTTCCGGTGGACTTCGACTTCGAGCGGGTGCGGGGGCTTTCCGCAGAGGTGCGCGAGAAACTGGTGCGGCACCGACCCGCCACCGTGGGTCAGGCGGGCCGGATACCGGGTGTGACGCCGGCAGCGGTGTCACTGCTGCTCATTCACCTCAAGCGCAGAACGGCTTGACCCGCGCGGCCGGCCCCCTCGCCGCCCGCGGGGGCGCGACGCTGCAGGCGGGCGCCGGGACGCTCGGGGTTGCCCTCGCCCCGGGGCAGATCGAGCAGCTTTTCGACTTCGTGGCGGCGCTGGAACGGTGGAACCGGGTTTACAACCTCTCCGGTGTCCGTGATCCCGATCAAATGGTCGTGCTTCACCTCCTCGATAGCTTGTCGGTGGGGCACTGGCTGGGCGGCTCACCGGTGCTGGATCTGGGCACCGGCGCGGGCTTGCCAGGGGTGCCGCTCGCCATCGCCTATCCGCAGCGGCGGTTCGTGCTGCTCGATGGCAACAGCAAGAAGCTGCGCTTTGTCACCCAGACCCTGTTTGATCTCGGCCTGCGCAACGCCTCCGCGGTGCAGGCGCGGATTGAGGCTTATCGGCCGGCGGAGAAATTCGCTACCATTGTCAGCCGCGCGGTGGGCTCGGCCCTCGACCTCTTCGCGCTGGCGGCGCCGCTCCTTGAGCCTGGCGGACGGCTGCTCCTGATGAAGGGGCGTCATCCCGAGCAGGATCTGCACGCACTGGCCGCGGGGGGCATCCCCTGTCGGCTGCAGTCGCTGGCGGTGCCCTTTCTGGAGCGGGAGCGCCACCTCATCGAGATCGGCCCGGTGCGAGTTTGACCAAGATGGTAAGAATCATTGCCGTTGCCAATCAAAAAGGCGGGGTGGGAAAGACCACCACGGCGGTCAATCTGTCCGCCTCCCTCGCCTCGCTTGGGCGCCGGGTGCTGTTGGTGGACCTCGACCCCCAGGGCAATGCCACCATGGGCTGCGGTGTCGACAAGCACGCCCTCGAGCGCTCGGCCTGTGACCTGATGCTGGGTGAAGAGGGTGTGCGTGCCTGCCAGCAACGGGTGGAGCAGCCGACCCCCGGTTTCGATCTGGTGCCGGCCAACGGTGACCTCACCGCCGCGGAGGTGGGGCTGATGCTCGGGTCGGCGAAGGAACGGCATCTGGCGGAGGCCCTGGGGCCCATCCGCGAGGGCTACGACTTCATCATCGTGGATTGCCCACCCTCGCTGAACATGCTCACTGTCAATGCCCTGGTGGCCGCCGACGGCGTGCTGATCCCGATCCAGTGCGAGTACTATGCCCTGGAGGGGCTTTCCGCCCTGCTCAGCACCGTCGAGCAGA
>JAEHCY010000550.1 GCA_016880695.1 Chromatiaceae bacterium
AAACACATCGGTGCCGCTTGGACATCTTCTGATGCGTCTGGACTCCAAAGTCTGGTGTGGCGGCATCGCTGGGACGAGACAGGGGAGAGCCAGCACCAGGAGATGTTGGTCACTTACAATCGAGAAGACTGCGAAGCGTTATGGTGCTTGTTGGAGAAACTTTCAACGATCATCATGAGTGCTCATGCGGACAAGAACATTGATTTTGCCGACCAACCAAAACAGCACGCCACGGAACTCGGCCGTCAGCTTCACAAAGAATTTCAAAGTATCATTAGATATGCCCATGCTGACTACGACAAGAAGCGAGTCAGCATTCGGCCCCAACAAAGCACCACAGAGACCGAGGGGAAGAAACGGGGACCACCGAAAGGTCATCAAGCCTATCAAAGAACACTTCCTTTAAAGGCCGACACTGTCATTCGAGTGGCGTCGCAGAGAATCTGTCCGAAGCATAGCGACGAATTGCTTGAGACATCGGAGAAGGTAGCCGAGAAATTCATTATTAACCTGCGGTTCACGAAAACCGGATGTAGAAAGACCGTGACGCAATATGTTGGTGCACATGGTTATTGTCAGAAATGCCGCAAGCATTATTTTCCGCCGGAGATTGAAGGACTCGGGAGCCAACTCTTTGGGCACGCCTTCCAATCTTGGGTAATCTATCAAAGAATAGTTCTCCGCCTTCCCTATCGCATCATCCTTCAAGAAATGGAAGAACTCTTTAATGAGAGTGCGAGTATAAGTACTCCAGTCAACTTCATCAAATACTTTGCCGCGTAATATGCTGAGACCGAGAAATTGTCTATTCAGCGCGTCCTGGAGAGTCCTTTCATCCACGCTGATGAGACGCCAATCAGTATTGAAGGGGTTGATCAATATGTCTGGGTGTTCACCAACGGGAAGCATGTTGTGTTCAGAATGACTGAGACGCGAGAGGCGACCATTGCCCATGAGTTTCTGTCTGGTTATAAGGGCATACTGATTTCAGATTTCTATGGGGGCTACGATGCCGTCAGCTGCAGACAGCAAAAATGTTTGGTCCACCTCATTCGAGATCTCAACAATGACCTTTGGGATGATCCGTACAACCGAGCATATGAAGCATTCGTCAGTGCGGTAAAGAACCTGTTCACACCTACCTTTGAGGCGGAAGAGAAATATGGGTTGAAAAAATGGCATCTCAGCAAATTTAGCAAGTCGGTCGACCGATTCTATCGGGAGAATATTGACAAGGCCCCCAGCAGTTGTGAGTTGGTCGCAAAATATCAAAAGCGTTTTCAACGCTATAGAGACAGCCTTTTCACTTTCCTTGAGTTAGACGGTATTCCTTGGCACAACAACACAGCAGAAAACGCCCTCAGGCACCTTGCAGTGCAAAGGAAGATCTCCGGGACGTTTTTCAAAAACGTTGCCCCCCAATATCTGCTGTTGCTTGGGGTCGCACAAACCTGCAGATTCCAAGACAAATCGCTACTCAAGTTCTTTTTATCCGAAGAGATTGATATCGACAAATTCAAAGCGGCCAAGCGCATAAAGATATCATCCCTTATTGGCCGGCCCAAAGATATTGGTGGATACGACCCAAGTGCTCGCGAAGCTTCGCCGAACAAGGGGTTGCAGCCGACCGCTTAGCGGCTCATGAAACCTGCCGATTGACCGTCTCCCCGGCAGGGATCGCTGCCTGCCCTCAGGGGGTTGAAATGCCGTTGAGAGGCGACTACCCACCTCCCCGCGTCCCTGGGATACCGGCGGGCCGAAACCCTGGGAGTCCGGGCTATTGGCCGGGGAGGTGTCGTTGCACAGGGGTACCCCGCGTCTCGATCCACAGCACTGTCTGGCACTAGACTGCTCCCCATGACGCGACGCTCTCTGCTGTTCCCCAGCCAACCCCTAGACAAGGGGCCGCGCAAATTGCCCGGGCTCGGGGAAGGCCGTAGGATGCGCTGACCAAGGAAGTGCATCGTTCGCGGCCGGTCGGCGGTGGGCGGTGCGATGTTGCTTCCTATCCCCGCGCCCCTTGCCGAGCCCAATGCCATGCCCGAGACCCTCCGCATTGCCACCCGAAAATCGCCGCTGGCCCTGTGGCAGGCCGAGCACGTCGCCGCCCGGCTGGCAGCGGCCCACTCAGGGCTTCGGGTGGAGCTGGTCGGCATGAGCACCCAGGGCGACAAGATCCTCGACACGCCGCTGGCCAAGATCGGCGGCAAGGGGCTGTTCGTCAAGGAGCTGGAGCAAGGGATGCTGGAGGGCGACGCGGACATCGCCGTGCATTCCATGAAAGACGTGCCCGTGGAGCTGCCCGCCGGTCTGCACCTGGCGGCGATCCTGGAGCGCGAGGACCCCCGCGACGCCTTTGTCTCCAACCGCTTCGCGGACTTTGCCGATCTGCCCCAGGGGGCCAGGGTGGGCACCTCCAGCCTGCGCCGCCAGTGTCAGCTCGCCTCGCGCCGGCCCGATCTCCGATTCGAGTCCCTGCGCGGCAACGTCAACACCCGCCTGCGCCGGCTCGATGAAGGGCATTTCGACGCCATCATCCTCGCCGCCGCCGGCCTCAAGCGGTTGGGCCTGGGCCAGCGCATCGCCGGGCACCTGCCGCCGGAGGTCAGCCTCCCGGCCATCGGTCAGGGGGCGATTGGCATCGAGTGTCGGGTGGACGACGGGCGAGTCAACGCCCTGGTCGCCCCGCTCCATCATCCCGACACCGCCGACTGCGTGGGCGCCGAGCGGGCGCTGAACCATCGCCTCCAGGGGGGCTGCCAGGTGCCGGTGGCGGGCTACGGGGTGCTGCTGGCCGGCGGGCAGATCCACCTGCGGGGTCTGGTGGGCGCCCTCGACGGCGCGGAGGTGATCCGCGGTGAGCGACGGGGACCGCGCGCCGCCGCCGAGGCCTTGGGGATTGCGTTGGCCGAGGAGCTCTTAGGGAATGGCGCCGACCGCATCCTCGCCGCGCTTTACGGGGACGGCCACTGAGCATGGAATCGCCCGGTGCCCTGGGCGGTCTCGGCGTGCTGGTCACGCGGCCGGCACACCAGGCGGAAGATCTTTGCCGGTTGATCGAGGCCGCCGGTGGGCGGCCATTGCGGTTTCCGGCGCTCGAGATCCGCCCTGCCACGCACCCCGAGCAGGCCCAGGCGCTGCTCGCGAAACCCTGGGACTGGCTTGTGTTCGTCAGCGCCAATGCGGTCGCGTTCGCGCTGGAGCTTTCTGGCGGCCTCCTTGCCGGACCCCGTATCGCGGCTGTGGGGCAGGCCACGGCGGATGCCCTGGCGGCGGCGGGCCACCCGGTGGATCTGGTGCCCGGGGGACAGTTCGACAGCGAGGCGCTGCTCGCCAGCGAGGCCATGCATCGGGTGGCCGGCCAGCGCATCCTCATCGTGCGCGGCGAGGGCGGGCGGCCCCTGCTGGGTGAGACCCTGCAGGGGCGCGGCGCCACCCTGGCCTACGCCGAGGTCTACCGCCGAGGGCGCCCGCTCGTGGATGTCGCACCGCTGCTCGCCCGCTGGGAACGCGACGTCGGTGCGGTGGTGGCCACCAGCGGCGAGGTTCTCGACAACTTGGTCGAAATGCTCGGAGTAGTGGGTCGCGACCGGCTGCTCGACACACCGCTGGTGGTGGTCAGCCCACGCATGGCGGAGCAGGCCAGGCAAATTGGCTTCGGCACGATCGAGACGGCGGAGCGGGCCCAGGACGTGGCGCTGGTCCAAGCGTTGCAGCACCTTTCGGGGCGTCCCGACAGCCCCGTGGCTTAACTCGCCCCGAGGTCGGGGAACCCCAGGTATCCGCGGCAGATCGGCAGCCCCTCCCTGCGCGGGAACGTTGCGAGCGGCGGGTCTCTCTAGACGACCCAGCGGGCACCTGCGGATCGCCCTCCCTCCGGGGACCCGGTCACCGAGCTCCACAGGCTCTGGAGCGCCGGGAGGTTGGCCTCGGGGATGCGGGTACGGACCTCGTTGGTTGCCACCTCGCTCCATTCGGCCAGCCCCTCGGCAATGACGTCGGTGTGGAGCAGGACCAGCCCCTGGCGCCCTAGCCCCATGCTGCGCAGGTGATCCTGGACCCGGTAGTAGCTGAGCCTCGGTGCATCAGCGCCCGGTTCTATCAGGGCAAAGGCGAAGGGGAACTCAAAGATCACCCCCCCTTCACCGGCAAAGGGGTCCTTCACTTGGAGCCAGAGTTGCCGAATCTGCTGGTGGCCCCCGCGCACCGCCAGCAGCTGGCGAATGTGCTGCTTTTCGACAAAATTCAGAGGGCTCCCATCGAGATCCCCTTCGGCGGCTATCGCGGGACCGCAAGCCACCTCCCCCAGGGGGAGGTCGAGGCGCCGCCGGCAGAAGCTCTGGAAGCGCGCGCCATAGACGCTGGCCGAGATCGCCCAGGTCACGCGGAACATCCCGGACCATGACCAGTGCCGGAAGAGATTCATCCAGCCCCGATTGTCCGGGTGGCCGAAGTCCTCCTCCAGTCCGAGATCGAGATAGATATTCTCCATGAGCTGGATAAGGGAGTTGCAGAGATAGAACCCGGAGCGAATCTCCTCCGGCTTCTCGGGCCAGACGCTCGGCGCTGGCGGTACCGTCATGGCGGCGCTCCGGGAATTTGCCGCCTGGAGTCGCCACCACTCGGGATAAATCTGCGGGTCGAGAAAGCGCAGGCGTTCATCGCGACGGAGCCGCTCGAAGATGGCCTCGATGGCCTGGCCATGCTTGCTGAAGTTGGCCTGCACGCGACGACTCGGCGGGTACCACCGCTGCGCGAGCTCGCTGAAGAGCTCCTCGAGGTTGGCCTCTCGGTGTTGTTGCTGAGGGGTCAGCGTGGCCTCGGCGAGCACCTGTTCCAGGATGTGGCACCCCAAGGCCCGGTAGCTCTCGAACTGGGACTCGCTGAACCACTGATCCGCCGTTGACTGATGGGGAAAGCGTGGGTTCTGGGCCTGATACTGCAAGACATCGCTGGGCTCGTCGCCGGTGAGCGAAGCCTTCAGATAGAGCAGGTAACCTGGCTCCGCCGCTTCTCCGGGTAGCCGTTCGTAATGGATACTCCCCACGGCACAGTGGAATGTGCTGTGTGTGGAATCGGCGTGGGGCCTGACCGCATGGGGATTAATGTCGATATCGATGCCGAAATCGACCTTACACTTGCGTATGGCGTTGCCGAGGTCCTCGAAGCCGTAGCCCGGATCACAGCCCGCATCGCAGGCGATGATGTAGCGGCAACGCCGCCGCACCAGCTCGTAGATCCCTAGGTTCTCGAAGTGCCCACCGTCACTGAGGTAGACGTATTTCGACCGGTCGCTGGTCATGCCCGCGAGCTCCTTGAGCAGCGGGCCGAGCGCCCACTTGGGCCCCGCTCGTTGCCAGACCGCGCCCTTCCCGGGGTTCTGCATCCACCAACCGAGCCGCAGATTAAACAGGGTGAGCAAGAAAGCGGTGGCCGCACTGGTGTGATAGCCGGCGTTTGGACTCACTGCCGCCCCGGAGGCGGTCACCGGCAACCCCAGGGAGATCCGGCCGCCATCCTCCTTCAGGTAGTCGCGGGTGCGCTGATAGGCAGAGCGCCACTGCCCTTCGGGTTCCCGAAACCCGTAACCGCAGAACATCGGGGTAAAGGTGAACGAGGCCGCTTTTCGTTCCTGCCAGGCGAGGTTGCGGGCCGAGGTGATATTCATCGCCGCATTGAGGATCGGGAGGGGGCGTTGGGCGAGATCCGAATCCGCGCCCTGGGTGAGGTCTCCCAGGGGCGGGGCGTCGTTCGGATCCAATCCTGTGAGCGGATGCGGACAGCGCTCGGGGGTGCTGGCGCCCAGGTAGCAGCGCTCGATGCGGTTGCGATAAAACATGTGGAAGCCGAAAACATTGATGTCCACACGCCGCCCGAGCAGGAGCGCCGCACCCAGCACCCCAAGCATCCAGGTCAGCAGCACCGGCCACTGGGCACTGGCGAGTGAGGCGCTGTGTGGGATATAACCCGGAAGGCAGTCGACCTCGCTCCGGGCGCTGAAGACCAGTTCCTCGGCGCGGTCATTGCCGGGGACCCGATCCAGGCCGTAGAGCGGCTGCTTGAGGGTCTCGACGTGCGTTCGACAGATGGCTTCATGCGGTGGAGGGCCGTCTCCTTGCGCCGCCCACATCAATCGGTACAGACCATAGGACAGGGTGATCAACAGCCCGAGGATGAAGACGTAGGGGGCCACCCGTGCCAGGACCTCGGCCACCCGGTTGCCCTGCCGCCCTCCCGTGGCCGGTCCCGCACCCGCGATCACCCCCGCCAGCGTGGTGAGTATCCACACCGCGCCGCCCATGGCGGCGATCCAGCGTTCGGTCAGGAGGATGGCCAGGGGACCAAAGAGGGAGAGCCCCACGCAGACCAACCACCCCACGCCCACCCGCAATTGATGGGCACCGTGACGGCTCCAGAGTTCCCGGGCAGCCTCGCGCAGGCTACGGCCCGCGAGCCCGGTGTGTAGGGTAATGCTGAGCGACAGGGCCACGAGAAAGGCCAGCGGTCCGAAGGCAACGGCAACCAGGGGGCTAGCTGAGGACTTAGGGGTACTGCCGGCGACGGCGCTCCCCAGCATCAGCATGGCGCTGAACAGGGTGCCCGCGGCGAATGCCCACAGGAGGGGAGCAAGGTGGGCCCAGAGGAGGGTCAAGCGCGCCCGCAACAGGCCGCCTCGCCCGGCGGCCGTCGGGGCATGGTCCGCTTGCGGATAGGTGGCGCATCCGTCGCGCAGGGCGCGAAGGCGCCGCCTCGCCGTTGCGACTCCCACTGGCACCACTTGCTTGCAGGCAGCCGCCCCGTACCAGCCGGCGGCCGTACCGAGGCCGTAGCCCCCGAGACCCAGCGCCCACAACCATAGGCTGCTGGGTCCCGAGAGCAGCGGGGGACCCGCCAGCAAGGCCGCTACGACGAAGCACCCGAGGATGAGCCAGTAGCGCCGCTGGGCGCTGCGCTCGCAGGCGGCCTTCTTCTCCGCGTGCAAAGGATGGGGGGGCTCCGCCCTGGAGTGATCGAACCGACACCAGAACCGGCGGGCCGGCGCAGGTTCCGTGTCCGAGTCGAGATGGGGGTTTCCCTCCAGGGATTCACCAACCCGCAGGGTCTCGAAGCCCGCCCACCAGGCGCCCAGGAGCAGGAGCAACAGTGCCAGCCCGAGCGATAGGTCGGCGTAGTCCCAGCTCTGGGTAAACCCGACCAGCACCCAGGGGATGATCAGCAGCAGCAAGCCGACGGTCGTCAGCATGGCCTGGTTGAGAATCAGGTTGCGCAGGTAGGTGGCGACCCCAGTGAGGGTATCGGTGCCGAACACACCCAGGCGCGGGGTCAGGTAGTTGCTGAATGTGCGCAACCAACTCACCTCGGGGGGCTCGGTTAGCTCTGAGGTGTTGCGTGCCGCGAGGGCTTCTTCCACCCCGAGCACCCCCGAGTGCTCGAAACCGTAACGTTCGCGGCGGTGTACCCAGGCAGAGAGCCAACCGCCGATGTAACCGCCGCCCGACACCGTGGACAGATAGTCGATACGATGCAGCAGTCTGAGCCTGGCGAGAGCCTGGAGAACACCCAGGTTGAAGGTGGCACTGCGGATGCCTCCACCCGACAATGCCAGGCCGAGGAGTCGGGCGGCATGGGCACCCTCGATCGCGCGCTGGCGTTGCTCGGCGGTGGGGTCGGGCTCCCTGTGGGCTCCTTGCGTATCTGGTGTGGAAGAGGCCCCGCCCGCCGCGGGTCCGCCCTCCAGGGCTTGGCGCGCCCGGCGGATGGCCGCGATCTCCCCTTCGAGCTGCTGCTCGAAACTGCAAGCCTCGGTGGTCTCGACTGTGCGCCTGGAGAACATCCCCCGCTCCTCGCCCTTTGGCACCTAACCCTCCGGTCAGTATAGGTGCTCCCGCAGGGAGCGTCGCACCGCGTCACTCGATCTGTTACCGCGGTCACAGATGCGGGGTGGGGCCAACGGCGGAAAGCGCGGTGCTTCTTCTTCTCGCCCCTGATCTGGGGTAAAAACTACTGGCGAGCAGCCGGGGTCGAAGATGCGGGAGGAATTCAGTGTGGATCGGGCGTGGACGATGTGCAGGGCGCGGACGAGAGCCCCGATGATTCGCGGGCCTGGCCCATGAGTGCCCACTTAGCCGCGGTAAGGTCCCGCCTGCGGGGACAGCGGGCGCTGTTGAGCCGCACGCGGGGGGAGCGCTGCGCTTTCCGGGGCGCGCTCGCGGCGCACCACCGCGAGCTCGGGGACTCCCTCGAGCAGAAGACGCGGGCCGTGGTCCGCGGGCAAGCGGCGCAGGCCAAGCCATGACCGAAAGGCACTGGGAGCACTTCGTTCACGGGGCGGACATCGGCGTGCGTGGGGTTGCTCCCACCCTGAGCGGTGCGTTCGAGCAAGGCGCCCTGGCCCTGACCGCCGTGATCACCGATCTCGCGGAGGTGGCGCCCACCGCGTCGGTGGAGGTGCAGTGCCAGGCGCCCGATCCCGAGCTTCTATTCGCCGACTGGCTCAATGCCGTAGTCTTCGAGATGGCCACCCGCGGCATGCTGTTTGGCCGTTTCGAGGTTGAGCTATCGGGTGAGCGCTTGTGGGGCCGCCTCTGGGGCGAGGCGGTGG
This sequence comes from Chromatiaceae bacterium, assembly GCA_016880695.1. Lineage (GTDB taxonomy): Bacteria > Pseudomonadota > Gammaproteobacteria > Chromatiales > Chromatiaceae > JAEHCY01. Next base: position 8,603 of record JAEHCY010000550.1, read on the forward strand.
AGGTGCGGCGCCACCGTCCC
>JAEHCY010000068.1 GCA_016880695.1 Chromatiaceae bacterium
CTCCGAGAGGGTATCGCTCATCGTTCACCCCCTCGAAACCTCGACCCGCGTTGGCACGGAGGCCGTGCCCACCCTGGGGCCATAGAGAAACGAACGGCATAGGAGCAAGCAGCCCGGATGCAGCGTAAGCGGACTCCGGGAACACCCTGCGACGACCGCCCCGAATTTCACCCCCTTCTACCCCGGCGACGCTGACCCCGGGACCAGTCCCGAATTCGACCACCTTGTCCGCCAGAGGGCTGGCCTCGTACGCCAACGGGAGGTATCGGCTCAGGTGCGTCGGGTGGAAAACCGCCGCGGCGCGCACCTTGCCCCCCTACCCGACCGGCAATGCCAAGATCGCGGAGCGGAGCATAGCCCCGCTCCCACCGGAAAGCTCAGCGCAGGCGCTTCGACCTTGCCGGATAGGGTGCCGGCCTGGTCCGCAAGGTTCGGCCTCCGGCGGGGGGTTCATCAGGGTAGGAACGCTCGGAACGGGGCCGCATACCCCGTCCCGCTCCGGTAAACCCGGAAGTGTTAAATGAAATATTAGATGGGTTCCGCACGTGCCTCGTAGTGAGGCCAGATGCGCAAGACAACCAGCGCCGCCGCGTGAACCGAATAGCGCACGACATAACTTCCAAAAACCATCTCACGAACGACGTCTGATTGCGGCGCTTGTTCGACGCGATACCCAATTTGCGGGAACGCGCAAAGATTTTCCATGCGGGTAACAAGATCCTCTGCAATACGCGCGGCGGCGAGCGGGTCCCTTTCTGCTATGAAGGCGCGAAGTCGAACAAGATCGGCAACAGCCTCTTCCGAATAGACCAGCCTCATTGCCCTACCTTCGGAGGCGGTAACTCACTGGGGCCGCCCCAACTGCGCAACCAGGTATGGACGGCCTCGCCCGAGACCGCGCGGCCCTGAGCCACGGACTCCATCGCCTTCAGGGTTTCCTGCCACCGGATCTGCTCTTGCTCCTGGCGCTGGATATACTCGCTAAGAGCCTGATTAATCAGCCACCCTCGGGTCCGATGTAGTTTGTTCGCCATGGCCTTAAGGCCTTCTTCGACTTCCGGCCTAAGCCGGACAGTGGTGACGCTCATGGGATACCCTCCTAACCTGAAAATGCAATGTATTACAACATATTGTTACACGCAAGATCGGTATGTGGGGTCAGAGTAAACTTTGGACTTGCGCTCGCCCCGAGCCCGGATCGGGTCGGGCTGACGGGATTGCACCCGTCAGCCCTCCCACACCACCGGACATACGGTTTTCCGCATCCGGCGGTTAAGCCGAGCGGGCTAAGCCCGCAAGCATCCACCGGAGTGAATGCCCATTGGAGCCCTTCTTGCCTCTCGGCTGGGGACCCGGAAGACTCGGCTACCACGCGCCTCGCCCAGTGCGGGAATCCACCCGCGCGGACTCGGCTAGCCGCCCCGGTAGCTGCCGCAGTGGCAACGCCGGGAGCCTGTCGGTGACCTTCTTGCCTGCCACGTCCGATCCAGATTGTGGTCCTTTCGCGGCTCTTCGGCCCTTCGCTCTTCCCACTTTTCAGTGGGCCTCAACGCAACTCAGGCCGCTGCTGACTCCTGCCGCGCTCTCACGCGCCAGGTTTCCCCGAGTAAGCACCTGTACTCTCGACCCGTGCCGCCGGGCTCTACCGGATAGGTCTTTCGGTGACCGTTGGATTTCGCGTTCGCTAGCACGCTCATCGCCCGTACCCGGCCTGTCTGCCGCACAGGCAGGCCTGTCTGCCTGTTCGGGTTCCTGCGGTCGTGTCTTTGCTCCACCCTTCTTTCAGCTTGGCCTCGCGGCTTCCACCTTGGGTTTCGCTACGCTTCTCGTCACTCTTCGCGGTTACCTCCTCTCAGGCGACAAGTACATGCCCCTGTCGGGCACACCAAGAGATTCAGCGCCGGCAAGCCGGCGCCTACGCCCCTTGCGGTTGTGGTGGGAATGTTGGATGAGTTAGCGTGTCGGAAAACATGCGGTCGCTCGTTGGCCGCCGTTTCGGTGCGCAAGAGGGGGAAGGCGGATATGTCGGTGCGTCTACGACCGAGCCAGTTGTTTATCCGTTGCCTGGCGGAGGACAAGAACGGCTACTGGCAAGCCGTGTGCCTGGATTTTGACCTGATGGCTCAAGGCGACAGCTTCGCGGAAGTCCGCGAAAAGCTCGACGCCATGGTGAACGAATACGTCTTCGATGCGCTGGAAGGCGAGGACCGCGACCAAGCGGCGTATTTTCTAACCCGCCGCGCTCCCTGGCGCTACTGGGCCAAGTTCTACTGGTATCAGTGGCTGCGACAACTCCGCGCCACGCGTGGACCGGGGCGCCGTCATCGGCCGTTCCTCGACCTTCTCCCGCTCGTCCCCTCGCATTGATGGGCGGGCGTAACCGCTCACGAGCAATGGGTTAAGGAGCATGCCGGACACCGCCATAAGGTGACGGTGGATTGCCCGAAGCAACCGTTTGGGCAAGACCTGATCGCCTCCATGGCGCGACAAGCAGGCGTGACGAAGAAGGAGTTTTACGCGGCGCTCGATTGACGGAAGCGCGGGCGCCCCCGAGCCTGAGAGCTCGGGTGGATAAGCGAAGCGCATCCACCATCCCACTGCGGGCTGCACCCGTCTGCGGCACTCCACCGCGCGCCTTATACACCCTACCCGACCGGCCTAGTGGCCTAGGGCGAGGGCGATCCTGATCCGCCTTGTTGTCTTGCTAGGGTGCGCGATCTATCTCCTTGTGCGTCCTGACTCGGCGCAGAACGGCGATGCCGCCTTCAAGCCCGAACGACAGCTTATGGCTGTGGTTTGGTGTAACGTGAATCGTGTACAGATCGTGCCCGGCTAGCTTCTCAAGGCGCAGACCCGGGGGTACTGGGTTATCCAGTAGCCGTTCGAGTGCCTCCTTGACCCGCTCCTGTAGGGCGGGTGCCAGCCGCTTGTAATCTCTCCTAAACGTATCGGTCCAGACGAAGCTCGTAACCGGGCTTGGCCGCGTCACCGGTCGAGATCCGCGAAAAGCTCTTTGATATCCTTAGCGGTGTGTGTATGCCCGGAAGCGATGTCTATCTGGGCCTCAAGCTCAAGGACATGGACGCGGAGACTCTCAAAGGCGTCATACATTCGTCGCAGATCCTGTTTCAGGATTCGCGCGCCGATGGTTTGCGCGCCGACGCCCAACCCTTCATGGGTCTCCTGTAATTTGCATTGAGCGACTTCGATGTTGCGGAGCAGTTGATCTAGGCTGTTTCGATCAAAACCGCCTGTTAGATCCTCAATCTCGAACCGCCTGTCAACCGCCTTTAGGCGAGCACGCAGCCGCCACGACACCACCCGAATCGCGATTGCGGCAAGCCACCCCACCGGGGCGAACACCGCATCTCCCAAGCCCGCCAACGCCGCGCCGAGGCGTCCGAGGCCAAGAATCTCTCCGTCCAAGCTTGAAGCCGCCTGTGCCATGCCGGTGAATTTCAGCTCGTCGGGTTGGAAAGTCAAGCAGCCGCTGTGTATGTGGGGTCAGAGTAAACTTTGGACTTGCGCTCGCCCCCGAGCCTGAGAGTCCGGTAGAAGGGTAGGCATGCTGTTTGTGCCCACACGTCCCGGAGACACCGTCCTCGCCGATCGCCCCACAACATCCGAGACCCTATCGCGCCTCATTCACCCCATCGGACCTCGACCGCGGGGGCCGGTAGCGCGGGCACGCCAGGCGCCTAGCCAGCAGTAGGTAACGGGGACACGGCCACCCCCTCACCACGAGAACCGGCAACACCCCCGCGGGCGGGCTCAACCCCCGCCGGTGCCCTCGCCCCCGCGGGCTCCCGGCGTTGGCGATCGGGCGATGAGGAGCCCGCCGGCCCCCAGTGTGAGCAGGCTCGCCAGCACCGCCCAGGGCCGCTCCCACAGGACCAGGACCAGGGCCACAGCGCTGACCCCGGCGAACAGGAGCGGGGGCAGGGGATAGAGCGGCACCCGGAAGGGGCGCGGCAGATCGGGGGCACGCCGACGCAGCCGGATCACCCCCAGCACGGTGAGCAGGGCGCACAGGTTCAGGGTGAAGCCGGCGTAGGTCAGCACGCCCTCGAAGGAATCGGTGGCGATGAAGGCCAGAGCCAGCCCCTGCTGCAGCGCGATGGCCCGCACCGGGACACCGCGGCGGCTGCGAAGCGCCAGGAACCGAAGCGGCGCCACGTCCTCCCCGATCACCTGCAGGATGCGCGGTCCGGCCAGGATCATGGCGCTGAGGGTGGAGAGCAGAACCAGGCACAGGGCACCCGCCATGATCCGCCCGCCTTCGGCGCCGAAGAGGTAACGGGCGGAGAGGGCACCCACCTCGAGCGTTCCGCGGAGCTCCGCGTTGGGGACGGTGCGCAGAAACACCCCATTGAGCAGGAGGTAGAGCAACGTCACCACAAGGGTGCCCTGGATCAGGGCGCGGGGCACCGTCCGCAGCGGGTCTTTGACCTCGTCGATCAGATAAGCCGCGGCGTTCCACCCGCAATAGGCATAGGACACATACACCAGCGACCACCCGAAGGCCGGGGTGACCAAGGCCTCCAGGCCGGCCGCCGACGGCAGCAGCGGGAGCCCCCCGGGCACCGGTGCCGCCATCAGCCCCACCGCCAGGAACACCCCGATGACCGCGACCTTCACCAGGGTGACCAGGTTCTGGAAGCCCTTGCCGAGCTGCAGATCCACCAGGTGAAACAGCCCCACGCCAAGCACACTGGCCACCGCCACCAGGCGCGGCGAGACCGGCCACAGGGTGGCCGCGTAGCGGCCGAGCGCCATGGCGGCGAGACCCACCGGCGCGGCAAAGCCGACGGTGACGGAGATCCAGCCCGCCAGGTACCCGAGGGCCGGATGGAAAATGCGGGAAAGAAAGTGGTACTCGCCCCCGGAGCGCGGCAGCGCGGCGGCCAGCTCGGCGTAGGACAAGGCCCCGCACAGGGCCACCAGCCCGCCCAGGGCCCAGAGGCTAAGGAGCGCGAACCCCTCGCCCACCCCCGCCGCCTGCAGGCCCAGGGTGGTGAACACCCCCGTACCCACCATGTTGGCGACCACGATGGCCAGCGCAGTCGGATAGCCGATGAATCGCCGCGAGGCGCGCGCCCCTTCCGCGGCGTGGACCCCCGGCGCGTCAGCCGCCACCGGGCACACGCGGGAGAGCGCGGCTGCGGTTGCGCCGCGAGCGCCTCACCGCA
>JAEHCY010000551.1 GCA_016880695.1 Chromatiaceae bacterium
AAGGTGCTGCAGGAGGAGTTCTCCCGCCGCCAAGAAGAGATCATCGGAAAACAGGATCAGTTGCAGAAACTAGAAGACAAACTGGAAAGGGAGACCTCGTCGTTGGGCGAGGCCGACCGCCAGATCCTGCAGCGGGACATCATCTCGCGTGCGCGCCAGCTCAAGACCGCCCAGGATGAGTTCCGCGAGGATCTCGCGCTTCGTCAGAACGAGCTCCGCGCCAAATTGGCCACCCAGGTCCGCGAGGCGGTGGTCGAGGTTGCCAAGGGCGAGAACATCGATGTCATCATCGGCGATGGGGTGGTCTTCTCCAGTAAGCGGGTGGACATCTCGGATAAGGTGATCGCCAAGATGGAGGAACAGTTCAAGGCGACTCGGAAGTGATCGGTTGGGAGGAAATTGTCGCGACCGGACCGAGCGAAAGGCGCCGCGGAGCGACTGCCCGAGATCTATCCGAAGGACGGGCGAGGGGCGAGCGAGGAGGGAGCGCCGTGATCGCAACGCATCGCGGATTAATCTGCAACCTCTGAGGCTGGTGGGGGCTGGTTCGTTGCAACTTCGTCTGGGAGAGCTGGCCACGCGGCTGGGCGTTGCGTTTCACGGCGACCCGGAGCGAACCCTCGAGCGGGTGGCTACGCTCACGCAGGCGGACGAGCGCTCGGTGAGCTTTCTCGCCAACCCCAAGTATCGCCGGCATCTGCAGGAGACGCGCGCGGGTGCCGTGGTGCTGTCCCCGACACATCTCGAGGGCTGCCCCACGGCGGCGTTGCTCACCGCTGACCCCCAGCTCACCTTTGCCCGTGTGGTTCGGCTCTTGTACCCCGAGCCGGAGGTGCCGGCGGGGCGGCATCCCAGTGCGGTGGTGGCGGAGTCGGCCAGGGTCCATCCCAGCGCCTGGATTGGTCCTACGGTGGTCATTGAGGACGAGGCCGAGATCGGGGCACGGGTATTCGTCGGTCCCGGTTGCGTGATTGGCAAGGGTTGCGTCATCGGTGAGGATAGCCGGCTGGTGGCGCGCGTGACCCTTTGTTGGGGGACTCTGGTCGGACGCCGGGCACTGATTCAACCGGGTGCCGTGATCGGTGGTGATGGTTTCGGATTTGCCCGCGACGGTGAGCGGTGGTTGCGAATACCCCAGATCGGCCGAGTGCGCCTTGGCGACGATGTGGAGGTCGGCGCCAATACGACCATCGACCGTGGCGCGCTCGAAGAGACCTGGATCGCCGATGGGGTGAAGCTCGACAACCTGATCCAGATCGGTCACAACGTGACGGTGGGCGAGAATACCGCCATGGCCGCCTGTAGTGGCATATCCGGCTCCACCCGAATCGGGCGCAACTGCACCATCGGTGGTGCCGTGGGTACGGCTGGACACCTGGAGATTGCCGACAATGTCCACTTCACGGGCATGGCGATGGTCACCCGTTCTGTGACTGAGCCTGGGGTCTACAGTAGCGGCATCCCGGCCATGCCCAATGGCGAGTGGCGCAAGACGGTTGCCCGCATCCGCCGCCTCGACGAGATGGAGCGGCGCATCAAGGCGCTCGAAGAGGGATTGGGGTCGGTGCGCGAGCAAGCCGCAATGCGCCCGCCCGTCGGGTACGGCTGAACCCCAGTCGATAGCGAGACTATTCTCGGCACCCCGGCGCCGGCCAGGGGACTTGTTTTTAGTGGGAGGTCTGCTTGAACACCCTGGACATCCATCAGGTGATGAGGTTTTTACCGCACCGATATCCGTTCCTGTTGATCGACCGGGTCTTGGATTTTGTGCCCAACGAGAGCCTTACGGCACTCAAGAACGTTACCTACAACGAGCCTTTCTTCAGCGGCCACTTTCCCACTCGTCCGGTCATGCCGGGGGTATTGATCGTGGAGGCAATGGCCCAGGCCACCGGGCTTCTGGCCAAGGAGTCGCGGCCGGAGGAGATCTCCGAGGGCTCTCTCTACTACTTCGTCGGCATCGACAAGGCCCGCTTCAAGCGCCCGGTGGAACCGGGAGACCAGTTGATCTTCGAGGTGCGCTTCAGAGCCGTACGCCGCGGAATCTGGATGTTTTCGGGGACCGCGCGGGTCGATGGCAATGTCGTCGCCACCGCCGAGATCATGTGCACCGCGCGGGAATTCTGAGTTGATCCACCCCTCTGCCCTGATCGATCCGCGGGCGGAGCTCGATGTGGGTGTCAGCGTGGGGCCCTTCGCCGTTATTGGTCCGGAGGTCCAGATTGGCGCGGGCACCTGGATTGGGCCCCATACCGTCATCCAAGGCCCCGCGCGTATCGGGCGGGACAATCGGATCTTTCAGTTCGCCTCCGTCGGTGAGATTCCCCAGGATATGAAATACCGAGGCGAGGTCACGCGCATCGAGATCGGCGATCGCAACACGATTCGGGAGTTCGCTACCCTCCACCGGGGAACCGCACAGGACGCGGGTGTCACCCGGGTGGCCGATGACACCCTGCTGATGGCCTACACCCATGTCGCCCACGACTGCCAGGTGGGGAGCCACGTGATTCTGGCGAACGCGGCGTCCTTGGGGGGGCACGTGAAGGTACAGGACTGGGCCATCCTGGGGGGATTCACTATCGTTCACCAGTTCTGCCAGCTTGGGATTCACGCCTTCTGTGCCATGGGCTCGGTGGTGACCAAGGATGTGCCACCCTACGTGACCGTCGGCGGCCACCCGGCCAAGCCCCATGGGATCAACGTCGAAGGCCTGCGCCGGCGCGGATTCGACGCCGAGACCATCCAGGCGATCCGCCGCGGTTACAGGTTCCTCTACAAGTCGGGCCTCGCCCTCGAGCAGGCCGAGGCCGCCTTGGCCGAGCTCGCCCAGGATGTCCCCGAGGTCGGCATCCTGGCCGAGTTCGTGAACCGAAGAGAGCGCAGCATTATCCGCTGATGCTCACCGTCGGCATCGTCGCCAACGAGGTGTCCGGCGACCTTCTCGGTGCGGGACTGATCGCAGAACTCAAGAAACGCTGCCCGTTAGCCCGGTTCGTCGGCGTTGCGGGGCCCAGGATGCAGGCGGCGGGCTGCGAGTCGTTGGTCCCCATGGAGCGGCTCTCGGTCATGGGTCTGTTCGAGGTCCTGCGGCACTTGCCCGAACTCTGGGGTATCCGCCGCAATCTCCTGGATTACTTCCTCAGACAGCGGCCCGATGTGTTCATCGGCGTCGATGCCCCGGATTTCAATCTCGGGCTCGAGCAGCGCCTGCGCGCCGCCGGTATCCGCACCGTTCACCTGGTGAGTCCCACCGTCTGGGCCTGGCGGCCGAAGCGGGTCAACAAGGTCCGCCGCGCAGTCGACCTCATGCTCAGCATCTACCCCTTCGAGATGGACTTCCTGGAGCGGCATGCTGTCCCGGCGGCCTATGTGGGTCATCCCCTTGCCGATGAGATTCCCCTTGAGGTGGATCAGGCGCAGGCGAGACGGCAGCTCGGCCTGCCCATCGCGGGGGCGATCGTCGCCCTGCTTCCGGGGAGCCGGGCCGGGGAGGTGCGGCGTCTGGCCGCCCCCTTCCTGGGTGCGGCCCGCTGGTGCCTGGGCCGGCGGGAGGGGTTGCGCTTCGTGACCCCCCTGGTGAATGAAACCCTGCGCCGGCTGTTCGAAGATCGGATCCGGTGCGAGGCGCCGGGGCTCCCGATCACCCTGATCGATGGCCAGAGCCGAGCGGTGATCGCCGCGGCTGACGTGGTGCTCACCGCCTCGGGTACGGCTACCCTGGAGACGCTGCTGCTGCAGCGGCCCATGGTCGTGGGTTACCGCCTCGAACCCCTTACCTACCGCGTGGTCAAGTGGCTCGATCTGATCCGGGTTCCGCACATCGCCATGGCCAACCTGCTCTGCGGTGAACGGCTGGCGCCGGAGTTGATCCAGGACCGCTGCCGGGCAGAAACTCTGGGACAGGCCCTGTTGGACTTTCTCGATAACCCCGAGCAGGTGCGGGCCATCCAGCAGCGCTATCGGCAGATCCATCGGCAGTTGCGCCAGGGCGCCAGCGCCCGGGCGGCGGAGGCGGTACTGGCGTTGGTGGCGGACCGCGGGGGCCGCTGAGCTCGGACCCATCGCCGGGGTGGACGAAGCGGGCCGGGGACCCCTGGCCGGTCCGGTGGTGGCGGCAGCCGTGATCCTCGATCCCGCGCGCCCCATCTCCGGTCTGGCAGACTCCAAGCAACTCTCCGCCGAGCGGCGCGAGTGCTTGCAGGGAGAGATCCAGCGGAACGCCCTGACCTGGTCCCTGGGGTGGGCCTCGGTGGAGGAGATCGATTGCCACAACATCCTCCAGGCCAGCCTGCTCGCCATGGGGCGGGCGATTGCCGGGCTGGGGATAGTGCCCGTGCGGGTGCTGGTCGACGGGCTGTACTGTCCCCCTTGTCCCTGTCCGGCGGAGGCGATCGTGGGCGGGGACCGCACCGTTGCGGCCATCAGTGCGGCGTCGATCCTGGCCAAGGTGGCGAGGGACCGCGCGATGGAAGCGCTGGATCGGGAGTACCCGGGTTATGGCTTCGCCCGCCACAAGGGCTATCCGACCCAAGCGCATCTGGCCGCACTGGGGTTGCTCGGGGTCTCGGTGGTCCATCGGCGCTCCTACCGCCCGGTGCGGGAAATCCTGCAAGGGCCTGGCGGCTAGTGCGGGGAGTGGGGAGCGTGGAGCACTCGGTGCCACACGGGTCCCTCGGGTGTTCGGCTCTGAGCCGCGGTGCTAAGGTTACAGCCGCGATGGGGCGAGGACAGGGGAGGCTGGTGCGGTGATGCGGCGGTTGCCAGGCGCGGGTGTGGTCATGCGCGCGATTCGATTGGGGGTGCTGAAGGTCCTTCTGGGATTCGCGGCGGTTGCCGTGGCGGGGGAGGGGCTCGAACCCCTGCTGGAGCAACCGCTGGCCCCGGACTTCACCCTCAAGGATCCCCGGGGCGGCTCCCATCGCCTTTCCGGTTACCGGGGAAAACCGGTCATCGTCAACTTCTGGGCCACCTGGTGCCCGCCCTGTCGCGCCGAGATGCCCTCGATGCAACGGGCATGGGAGGCGGTAAAAGGCGAGGAGATCCTGATTCTGGCGGTGAACGTGGGGGAGGGTGTGGGGGCCATCGACGAGTTCGCCGCTAACCAACCGGTGGGGTTCCCCCTGCTGATGGACCCCAATGCCGCCCTTATGCGCACCTGGCCGCTCAAGGGGTTGCCCACCACCTTCGTGGTCGATCCCCAGGGCCGGTTGGTCTATCGGGCGGTGGGTGAGCGGGAATGGGATGACCCAAAGATCCTCGATCAGGTGCGCGCGCTGCGCACCGGGGCGGATGTCGAGGCCAGCAAGAAGTGACGGCCCCGCAATTTGTGCACCTCCACGTCCACTCAGAGTATTCCCTGGTGGATGGGCTCGCGCGCATCAAGCCGCTGGTCAGCGCCGCGGTCGCCGCTCGCATGCCAGCGATCGCGCTCACCGATCAGTGCAACCTCTTCGCCATGGTCCGTTTCTACCGCGCCGCTCTGGCGGGGGGGCTCAAGCCCATCGTCGGAGCGGAGGTTTGGCTGCGTAACCGGGATGATCCGACCCAACCCGATCTCCTGGTGCTGCTGGTGCAGGATCGTGATGGCTATCGCAACCTTTGTGAGCTTCTCTCACGCAGCTACCGGGAAGGCCAGCATCTGGGGATTCCGCAGATGGATCGGACCTGGCTGGAGGGTGCCACCGCGGGCCTCATCGCCCTTTCCGGGGGAAGGGGGGGGGATGTGGGGCGTGCCTTGCTGGTGGGCGATGAGCGGCGCGCCGAGGTGCTTCTGGCCGAATGGCGGCGACTGTTTGGCGACCGTTACTATCTGGAGCTGGTACGCACGGGCCGGCCGGGGGAGGAGGCCTGCCTGGCGGCCAGCGTGGCGCTCGCGGATCGGCATCAGGTCCCGGTGGTCGCGACCAACGATGTTCGGTTTCTGGACCGGGGGGATTTCGACGCCCACGAGGTTCGTGTCTGTATCCATCAGGGGCGCACCCTCGATGACACGCGGCGCCCCCACCACTACAGCGAGGAGCAGTATCTGCGTTCCCCCGAAGAGATGGCGGCCCTGTTCGCCGACCTCCCCGAAGCACTTGAGAACAGCGTGGAGATCGCCCGCCGCTGCAACCTCGAATTGATGTTGGGGCGCAGCTATCTGCCGGATTTTCCCGTCCCGGCAGGACGGTCCTTGGAGGAGTGGTTTCGCGAGCACTCCCAGCGCGGGCTCGCCACCCGCCTGCAGGCGCGATCCGTGCCCGCCCCCGCCAGCGAGGGGGAGCGGCAGCGGCTCTACCAGGAGCGGCTCGCCCTCGAGCTCGATGTGATTGTCAAGATGGGGTTTGCCGGCTACTTCCTGATCGTGGCCGATTTCATCGCCTGGGCGCGAGACAACGCCATCCCGGTGGGTCCTGGTCGCGGCTCCGGCGCGGGCTCACTGGTCGCCTACGCGCTTGGGATCACCGACCTCGACCCAATCGAGCATGATCTGCTGTTCGAGCGTTTCCTCAACCCCGAAAGGGTCTCCATGCCCGACTTCGACATCGACTTCTGCATGGAGAACCGCGATCGGGTCATCGACTACGTGGCCGAGCGCTATGGGCGTGATTCGGTGTCCCAGATCATCACCTTCGGCACCATGGCGGCCAAGGCCGTAGTCCGGGATGTGGGGCGCGTACTGGGCCACGCCTACGGGTTTGTGGACAAGATCGCCAAGCTGGTGCCGTTCGATCTGAAAATGACCCTGCAGCGGGCCCTGCAGGAGAGCGATGACCTGCGCCAGCTCTACCAGTCGAACGAGGAGGTGCGCGAGATCATCGACATGGCGCGCAAGCTCGAAGGGCTTCCGCGCAACGCTAGCAAGCACGCGGGGGGCGTGGTGATCGCCCCGGGCAAGCTCACGGATTTTGCGCCGCTCTACTGCGAACCGGGGGGCGAAGGGTTGGTCACCCAGTTCGACAAGGACGACGTGGAAGGGGTGGGGCTGGTCAAGTTCGACTTTCTCGGCCTGCGCACCCTCACCATCATCGACTGGGCGCTCACGACGGTGAATCGGGCGCGCCGGGAGGAGGGGCTGGAGCCGGTCGATATCACCCGGATCCCGATGGACGATGTCGCCGCCTTCGAGCTCATCAAGCGCTGCGAGACCACTGCGGTGTTTCAGCTCGAGTCGCGCGGCATGAAGGATCTGATCAAGAAACTGCAGCCCGATTGTTTCGACGACATCACCGCGCTCGTGGCCCTGTTCCGGCCGGGGCCGCTGCAGTCGGGCATGGTGGACGATTTCATCAACCGCAAGCATGGCCGCGCCGAGATTGCCTATCCCCATCCCCACCTCGAGTCCATCCTGAGGCCCACCTACGGGGTGATCCTCTATCAGGAGCAGGTGATGCAGATCGCCCAGGTGCTGGCGGGCTACACCCTGGGCGGGGCGGATCTCCTGCGGCGGGCCATGGGCAAGAAGAAGGCCGAGGAGATGGCCAAGCAGCGGGAGATCTTCGTCTCCGGGGCGGTCGCCCGCGGGGTCGAGGGCGGCACCGCGAGCTACATCTTCGACCTGATGGAGAAATTTGCCGGCTACGGGTTCAACAAGTCGCACTCCGCGGCCTACGCCGTGGTGGCCTATCAAACCCTATGGCTCAAGCGCCACTATCCGGCCGCGTTCATGGCCGCGGTGCTCTCGGCGGACATGGACAACACCGACAAGGTGGTGACCCTGATCGAGGAATGCCGCCGCATGCGCCTGCGGGTGCTGCCGCCCGCCATCAACCGCTCCCAGTACCGGTTTGCGGTGGAGGGGGGGGACACCCTGGTGTACGGTCTCGGCGCCATCAAGGGGGTTGGGCAGTCGGCCATCGACGGCATCCTCGAGGCCCGCGGTGTCGACGATCCGTTCCGCGACCTGTGGGATTTCTGTAGCCGCATCGACCTGCACCGGGTCAACCGGCGGGTGCTCGAGGCCCTGATCCGGGCCGGGGCGCTTGATGAGCTGGGCGCCAATCGCGCCACCCTGATGCAGCTCTTGCCGCTGGGGCTGCGCTTTGCCGAGCAGCGCAAGGCGGTACAGGCCGCCGGTCAGAACGATCTTTTTGGCATCGACGAACCCGTGGGGCAAGGCGACGCCGATCCGATGCGCCGCGGTTTGGAGATCGAGGAGTGGGATGAGGAGCTGCGCCTTCTGGGCGAGAAGGAGACCCTGGGTCTGTACCTGACCGGGCACCCCATCGCCAGTTTCGAGCAGGAGATCGGCTCCTTCGCCGCGAGCCGTATCGGTCCGATCCTGGAGAACGACCGCGGTGCCTCCGGCGGCGAGACGGTGGTCGCCGGGCTGGTGGTGGGGGTTCGCCACAGCCAGTCCCAGCGCGGGCGCATGGGCTCGGTGGTCTTGGACGATCGTACCGGGCGCATCGAGGTCACGCTGTTTCCCGAGCAGTACGAGCGCTCGCGGGATCTCCTGGTGCTCGATCGGCTCCTGGTGGCCGGAGGCAGCCTGGTGTTCGATGACTTCCGCAACAGTTGGTCGCTGCGGGCGGATCGGCTGCAGACCCTGGCGGAGGCCCGCGAGGGCTTCGCTTCTCATCTCCTGCTTCGGCTCGAGCGCTCCCGCGAGGATTTTGGCGAGGAGGAGGTTCAGCGCTGGTTCGGGCTCCTCAAGCAGACGCTCGCCCTCTACCAGGGTGGGCGCCTGCCGGTGCTCATCGACTACCGCCGTCCCGCCGCCCAAGGCACCCTACGCCTGGACAGCGAGTGGTCCGTGCGCCCGACCGACGAGCTATTGAAACGGTTGCGCGCCCTGCTGGGCGCGGAGGCGGTGGCGGTGATCTACGCCGAGCGCGCCGAGTTCAGGCGCCCGGTTTTGGTGGTGGCCGGTTGAGGATCTCCTCCGGCTGGGCCCGTTAGGCTGAATCGAGTATAGTGTGCCCATGGATCTGAACTTCCTTGATTTTGAACAGCCCATTGCTGAGCTCGAGGCCAAGATCGAGGAGCTCCGGCGGGTGGGCGATGACAACCAGATCAACATCCAGGATGAGATCGCCCACCTGCAGAAGAAGAGTCGGGCGCTCACCGAGTCGGTGTTCTCCTCGCTCACCCCCTGGCAGATCTCGCAGCTCGCCCGTCACCCGCAGCGCCCCTACACCCTCGATTATGTCAAGCGCTGCTGTGACGAGTTCCAGGAGCTGCACGGGGACCGGGCATTCGGGGACGATCCGGCCATCGTCGGCGGTCTGGCACGGATGGCCGAGCGGGCGGTAGTGGTCATCGGTCACCAAAAGGGGCGTGACACCAAGGAGAAGATCCACCGCAATTTCGGCATGCCGCGCCCAGAGGGTTACCGCAAGGCCCTGCGGCTAATGGACCTGGCCGAACGCTTCCACCTGCCGATTCTGACCTTCATCGATACCCCGGGGGCCTATCCCGGGGTGGGTGCCGAGGAGCGGGGCCAGAGCGAGGCGATTGCCCGTAACCTGATGGTGATGGCGGGTCTGCGCACCCCCATTCTGTGCACGGTGGTGGGGGAGGGTGGTTCCGGTGGGGCGCTGGCGGTGGGCGTGGGCGATCGTCTTGTCATGCTGCAGTACAGCACCTACTCGGTCATCTCACCGGAGGGGTGTGCGTCCATTCTCTGGAAGAGCGCGGAGAAGGCGCAATTGGCCGCGGAGGCAATGGCGATCACTTCCGATCGGCTCAAGGAGCAGGGCCTGATCGACGAGATCGTGCCCGAGCCCCTCGGTGGTGCCCATCGGGACCCCGGTGCCATGGCCGAGGCTCTCAAGCAGGCATTGATCCGGAACCTCGATGCAGTGAGCGCCCAACCCCTCGACGAGCTGGTGGCGGCGAGGTACCAGCGTTTGATGTCTCTCGGCCGCTTCAAGGAAGCCTAACTCGCACTTCAGGCGGGGCGTGTTCCGACCCGACCCTGATGCCGCCCTTATCCCCTGATCGGTTGCTCGCGATCCTTCGCTCCTGGGGCATGCTAGGGCGCTACCTGGTCGGCTACAGCGGTGGCGGTGACTCCCAGGTCCTGCTCGCGCTCCTCGCCGAGCTGCATTCGCGACTCGGCGCTCCACTCCTTGCGGTACATGTTGACCATGGCCTGCAGCCCCAAGCCCCAGCCTGGACCCTTCATTGCCAGCGGGCCTGCGAGCGCCTCGGGGTGCCCTTGTCGGTGGTGGAGGTACGGGTCGATTGTCGGCCGGGGGAGAGCCTGGAAGCCGTGGCCCGCGCCGTCCGCTATCGAGCGCTGGCGGGGTTGATGCAGGCCGGGGACCTGTTACTGACCGCCCACCATCAGGACGATCAGGCCGAGACCCTGCTGCTGCAACTGCTGCGGGGCAGTGGGGTGGAAGGCCTGGCCGCGATGCCGGCCCTCGCCGCCTTTCCTCCCGGCCGTTTGGGGCGGCCGCTGCTCGATTTCCCGCGTGAGTCGCTGCGGGCCTATGCCAAGGCGGCCGGGCTTGACTGGGTAGAAGACCCGAGCAACCGCGATGTTGCCCGCGACCGCAACTTTCTGCGCCATCGGGTGCTGCCGCTGCTGCGCGAGCGCTGGCCCGCCTGCGGTCAGACCCTCGCGCGCAGTGCGGGCCACTGCGCCGAGGCGCGCCACCTGATCGAGCAGATGACCGGCTCCGAAATCGATGGCTGTGCCGGGGCGGTGCCCGGCAGCCTGTCCATTGAGCGGCTCTGCGTCCTCGATGAACCCCGCCGGCGCGCCGTCCTGCGGGGGTGGATTGTGGAGCGCGGGTTTCTGCGGCCGGATGTGAAGCACCTTGAACGTGTCCTGAGCGAGGTCTTGCCCGCGCGCCCCGACCGCAATCCCCTGGTCCGCTGGCCGGGGTGCGAGATTCGCCGTTACCGCCATCAACTCTTCGCACTGGCGCCATTGCCACCGCGGCCGCAGGTGATTCTACCCTGGTCGGAGGAGACGCTTTGCTTGCCCGACGGATTGGGGGTGCTTCGCGCCGTACCGGGGGATGGTTCCGGCATAGATCCGCAATGTTGGTGGCAGATGCCGAAACAGGTCGTCTTTCGACCGGCCGAAAGGGCTTGCCTGCCGCTCGGGCAGGCGCACCATCGGCCACTGAAAAAGCTCTACCAGGAGCGCGGGGTCCCCGCCTGGCTCCGCCCTTATGTGCCCCTGGTACTGGTGGGAGGGGAGTTGGTGGCGGTGGCGGATCTCTGCCTATGCCAAAGCCGCTGGACCACCGCTAGGGGCGGGATTGGACTGCGCTGGGAAGGTCATCCCTGGCCCGGTTTCTGGTAGGCCCGGATTTCTGGAAACCGCTGCTGGGGCCACGTGCCCCTTCGACCAGGCTCAGTAAAGGCCTCGACGCGCCCCGCTCTGCAGGGCCACTCGGAGCAATCCCTCGATACGCCGCCTTGCGGCTACTCGGGACGAACGGATTTTCAAGCTTTCGGAATAAGCGCCGTTCGCCCCGAGTAGGCCGCAGATTGGGTGTATCGAGGGGCATGTCACCCGATACGGAGGAATCGAGGTTAATGGAAGTGATGCACGTAGCGCAGGTTGAAGCGGCTTCCCTCTGGGCGGTTCTCCGCGGCCGTCTCCCAGTAGGCGTTGGCGAATAGGTGGTCGTGTTGGGAGAAGCTATACATGGCCCCTGGGCCGATCCCGAACACCTGTTCCTTGCTGTTGTCGACGTCGTGGCCGTTGACCTGGCTGTCGGTCACTTGCTTCAGATAGTAGCCGTTGATCCCGAGGCGTAGCTGGGGGATTACCTCGTATTCGGTGGCGAAGTTGATGTGGATCGCCTGCCCCGCCTGGGTGTCATTCGGCCCTAGCCCGCCGGGATTGTAGGGATCGCTATTCTCGGCGTTCCAGAGGTAGTGCAGGCGCCAGCTCAGGGTCCACTTGGGCGAGAAGAAGGCGGTGGCTGCCCAGTAAGGGTTGAAGGAGAAGAAGTTGCTGCCCGGGTTGATCGCCTGGTCGTCGTTGTACTTTCCGGTGGGGAAAATCATCTGCAGTTCCACCCGCTGGACGAACTGGGGGCCGTTGGGGCCCATGATCGGGTCCCACTGCAGGAACGGGCCGATCAGGAGATCGCCAAAGCCCGCGCTATTGGCGGAGATAGCCAGATTGTGCTGGGGATCGAGGTCCACCGACGCCCAGGGCAGCATCAGGTTGACGCCCCATCGACCGCCGCCGGGCAGCAGCTCCTGATCCGACTGGTAGATGAGCTGGGTGAGGCTGACGAATGAGTCTACACTCGCTTTCTTAAGCCCGCCGGTAGTGGGCAGACTGATCTGATCCCCGTCGCTGTTCTTCATCTTGCCATCGTAGTACTGCAGGTATTCCTGGAAGTACCAGCCGGCCCCCGCGGGGGGCAGCCCATCGAGGAAGCTGGTGAAGCCGAGATTGACAGGCGGAAGGTCATAGGCGGAGGCCGAAAGGCTCACCGCGGACAGGAGCCCCAAGGCCCATGGCAGTCTTTGTTGCATGTTTCCCCTCCAGTTAAGGAAAAACCCTTGTTGTAGGTGTGAGCAATGATCGTCTAGTAACAGCGCCGGCAGTTTATGCCGCCCGGAGGGTGAAGAAAAGCCCAGCGTTGTCGGTTCGGGAGCGGGTGTCTGGGCCCGGAGGGTCGAAACTGGGTCGTCCCCCCACATCCGAGCGAGCAGGCCCAATTTTGTCGGCGGTGACCGCAAGCCTCCCTAGCAGGGTGAGGCAGTTCCCAACCACAGCCTGGCGGGAAAAAAACCGCTTCGCCCTGCCGGCAGAACCGACGGCTGCTGCCGCGCGGTAGCGGAGAAGGTTCGAGCCCCCGTCTGGCGGTTTCTCTCGCGCGGTGGTTCGCGGTATAGTGCCAGCCGGTACTCGTCACGCGCATCGGGGGGAACATGGGCTTCATACGCAATCTTCTGGCATTGATTGGGCTGATCGTCATCCTGGCAGCCGGCTGGGCCTACACCAAGCTCGCCCCCGCGTTGGCGGGGGCACCGATCCAGTTGAGCCAAGTCCCAGCGCTGTGGGACGGCTTCCAGAAAATAGCACCCAAGCTCAAGGAGTTCGACCCGGAGTTCCCGAAGATCTACGCGGAGTTCCTGGGCAAGCTGGCGGAGACCGGTGACCCCGGTGTGTCCATGATGTGGGCCGAGCCCGTCAAAGAGGGTCTTACCCCCGAGGAGGTGGTCGAGTCCCTCAAGAGCCTGGCGACGGCCCGCAACTTCCTTTTCGTCGGTGAGTCGCCGTTTTACAAGCAGATCAAGGCGATCACCGGGGAGGACTACCGCTACGTCAACTTCCTGTCCTTCTGCGACGCCCGGGTCGGCAAGGCCATGCTCGAGTACCGGGACCAATACAGTGGTTTCATGCCCTGCCGCATCGCCCTGGTGCAGGAGAAGAGCGGGCGGCTGTGGCTCTACACCATGAACCTGGACCTCATGATCCACGGTGGCAAGAAGCTTCCGGACAATCTGCGTGCCGACGCCCTGCGGGTGCGCACCATCATCAAGGAGATGATGGAGGGAGCGGCGAAGGGCGACTTCTAACCCACCTCTGACCCCCCAGGCGGGGCGCGTGCCCGCTTGGGGTCTACCCGACCTTTAGCTGTGGGTGCTGCCGGCACCCTCCGGGGGTGGCACGACCTCCGCGATGGGGCGCGCGGCGAGGGACGGCACCCGATCGAGGCGCCAGCGAGCCTTCGCCCAAGCCCAGAACGCCTGCCGACTCCCGGGCCGCTCCGGTGGTGTGTCTTGCCCCAGGAAGGCCCAGGCCGCCAGCAGGGCCGTCAGGGGGTCGGACCGATCTACCGGGGCGGCCGCATCGGATTTACTGAGCTTGCACCCCTGCGCGTCCACCGCCACGGGTAGGTGGGCATAGCGGGGGGTGGGAAGCCCCAGCACTCTCTGCAGATAGACCTGGCGCGGAGTCGAGAGCAGTAGATCTGCCCCGCGCACCACATCCGTGATCCCCTGGTCGGCATCATCGACCACCACCGCAAGTTGGTAGGCATGAACCCCATCGGCCCGGTGTACCACGAAATCCCCAATGTCGCGCTCCATCTGCTGGCGGATCGGACCCTGGACGCGGTCCTTCACCGCCACCTCGATGGGGTCGGTTCGCAGGCGTAGCGACCTCGGGCCCGTGGCACGACTCGGGTGCGTGCGGCAGGTGCCAGGGTAGATCGGTCCGTCCGGGCCCAATCGCCCACGTTCCGCTACTTCTCGACGACTGCAGGTGCAGGGATATGCCAACCCGCGGGCGAGCAAGCTCTCCGCCGCGCGCCGATACCGACCGAGCCGACGGCTCTGGAAGTCCACGTCCCCGTCCCACTCGAAACCGAAGGCATCGAGGGTGCGCAGGATGTCGCTCGCCGATCCGGGGCGCGTGCGCTGGTGGTCGATATCCTCGATGCGCACCAACCACTGTCCGCCCTGGCTGCGCGCATCCAGGTAGCTACCGAGCGCGGCGATGAGGGAACCGAAGTGTAGAGGACCGGTTGGGGACGGGGCAAAGCGCCCGCGGTAACCAGCAGCAGGCAACAGATTGAGGGATGGGGTGATGGGGCCCCTCCGCGGGCTCAGAGGCCGTGAATCAATCCACGGGGCGACCCAATCAGGGTGCTTCGGTTGTCAGTCGCCACCCGCTGATCGGGTTGACCGGTTGCGGGCGCTCGCTGCGTGGAGCCCTGGGGGCGGGCCGAGCGCCCCCAGGGCCCTCATCACAAACGTTCACGCCATCTGCTTTTCGCGGATCTCGTCGAGGGTCTTGCAGTCGATGCACAGCGTTGCGGTGGGCCGTGCCTCAAGGCGGCGGATGCCAATGTCCACCCCGCAGGCCTCACAGTAGCCGTAGTCGTGGATTTCGATGCGGGCGAGAGCCTCTTCTATCTTTTTGATCAGCTTGCGCTCCCGATCGCGGGTTCGCAGCTCAAGGCTGAACTCCGATTCCTGGGTGGCCCGGTCGTTGGGATCAGGGAAGTTGGTTGCCTCGTCTTGCATGTGGTGGACGGTTCGATCCACCTCCTCCATGAGCTCGCGTTTCCAGGCCAACAGAATCTGCCGGAAATGCTCCTCCTGAGCCGGACTCATATACTCCTCGTCCGCGCCCGACTGGTAGGGCTGGAAACCGAATGCGCTGTAGCCCTTCTGCTCTTTCTCCGCCATCAACGTACTCCATCGCCTCCGCTTTGCGTTCACCGGGATCTGGGTCCGACTCGGCGATCCTGCACGGTCGGCTGCTGGCCCTCAAGGCGGATCGACAGAAGCCGGTGCCGCTCAAAGGCAATCTATTTTAATACCAGAAGGACGCCTGCGGGGCAACTGGATCGAC
>JAEHCY010000069.1 GCA_016880695.1 Chromatiaceae bacterium
ACTGTCGTATCCGCATCGCCCCGAACAGCGGCCATACGAACGCGATCTCCCACCAAACGCATGGTATATATGTGGTCAGAGTAAACTTCCCATGGCAAAGTATCCGTACCGACAGTGAAAATGTACGGCATGCCATGTCCAGACGGTCACGGCTAAACCCCTCTGGCGTCGCTCAACCTACGTCCAGCGCGGCGGCAACCGCCAGATCTCTTTACTCCTCTGAAAATCCCGCGGGTTATGAACTGACATCCCAACCCGCTGCAACGGCACTCAGCGCCCTCACCGCCAGCGCCGAACCCATCACCAGGTCACCAGGTCATCACCTCCACCGGCCTTACCGGACAGGCGTAGCCCCGTCCGCATGGTTTTCGCCGTGAACCTTCGCAGCTCATCGGCCAGCTCGGCGGCACCTGGAGCGTCGGGGTCTATCCTCAGTCGGGGGAGCGCCTGCGCCAGGTCGAGCAGCAGGACGGGCTTGCTCGCGGAGGTTAAGGTAAAGGGCAGGACACGCACCTGGTGGACCTCCAGCGCCTCTACCACAGATCCGCCGACCCCAGTCGCATCCACCGCCACCAGGGCACAACCGCGGACCAGGTGGACGATGGTCGAGAGGTTGAAACGCCAGGTCTCGCCTAGGCGGAGACGGTGCGCACCCGGGATGATGCCGTCGTCCCCCAGCACCACCACGGTGGAGGGGTCGCGGACCCGGCCCACATCGACGCCCGCAACCCTCATCCGTCGCCCGCCCGGGGGGTGGGCTCAACAGCCGCAGATCCCGCCAAAACAGGGACTACAGGATAGCCATCCTATGTTGTCAGTCGCCAACCCGATGAATCTTCTGTTGAATGTCATTGCGCCAACCGATCTGGCTCACTCATGGCGCAGACACGAAAAAAAGGGTCTCCAAGTGGCCAGTTCTAGCCACTTCGCGGCGTGATCTCGGGGTGGTTGCCGGGGGTTCGGCGGGTACGCCTTGTGGCGGCTTGTTGTGCGCAAGTGCGCCACAGACAAAGAAAAAGGGCCTAGCTGCTCAGCTAAGCCCTTGTTTTCTTGATGGGCCGTGAAGGATTCGAACCTTCGACCAATGGATTAAGAGTCCACTGCTCTACCAGCTGAGCTAACGGCCCTGATTGATGTGGCTACTTAACAGACTGGGGTGGACGATGGGACTCGAACCCACGACCACAGGAGCCACAATCCTGCACTCTACCAACTGAGCTACGCCCACCATTGACTCTTTGCCGCCGAACCACGTCCTTTACGCCAGCGCCCCTGAACCCATCTGGGGCAGCGAGTGCCGGGCTCGGTTTGGCGCGCCCGGCAGGACTCGAACCTGCGACCCACGGCTTAGAAGGCCGTTGCTCTATCCAACTGAGCTACGGGCGCTTGCTCGACCCCGCCATACACCTGGTCGGGGTAGAGGGATTTGAACCCCCGACATCCTGCTCCCAAAGCAGGCGCGCTACCAGGCTGCGCTATACCCCGCGATCTGGATTCGCACCCTCGGCGAAGAGGGCGAATAATACGCAGATCCCGCAGGAGGGTCAACGATTCGCCCCAACTCGACCCCGGTAGCCGCCCTGACCAAAGCGCTGCCCGAGGCATCCGCCGTCCGGCAAGCGCAGTGCGGTTGAAAACCCGCGGCGGAGCCGTATCATGCGACATCTTTCTTCCCGCCCCGGAGCATCTCATGAGCGCACGTATCCTCGACGGCAAAGCGATCGCGGCGGAGATTCGCGGCGTGCTGCGCGAGCGGGTGGCCACTCTAATCGCCGAGGGCCAAAGGCCGCCGGGTCTGGCGGTGGTTTTGGTCGGTATCAACCCCGCTTCCCAGGTGTACGTGCGCAATAAACGCAGGGCCTGTGAGGAGGTGGGCTTCTATTCACAACCCCATGAGCTTCCCGCCGACGTGTCTCAGGCCGAGCTCTTGGACCTAATCGACGACCTCAATACCCAACCGGCGATCGACGGCATCCTGGTGCAGTTGCCGTTGCCCGACCACATCGACGAGGAGGCAGTCATCGAGCGCATCCTCCCCACCAAGGACGTGGATGGCTTTCATCCCTACAACGTGGGGCGGCTGGTGCTGCGCATGCCGCTGTTGCGACCCTGCACCCCCAAGGGGGTAATGACCCTGCTTGAGCACACGGGGCACCGGCTTGCGGGCCTCGATGCGGTGATTGTCGGTCAGTCCAACATCGTGGGCCGCCCCATGGCACTGGAGCTCCTCGCCGCCCGATGCACCATCACCGTCTGTCACAGCCGCACCAAAGACCTCCCCGAGAAGATCCGCGGCGCCGACATCCTGGTCGCTGCGATGGGTCGGGCCAATTTCGTGCCCGGCGATTGGATCAAGGAGGGCGCGCTGGTGATCGACGTGGGAATCAATCGGCTGGAGGATGGGTCGCTTGCGGGGGATGTGGACTTCGACACGGCGCGCCGCAAGGCCGCTTGGATCACGCCGGTCCCCGGCGGGGTCGGCCCCATGACCATCGCCAGCCTGCTCGAGAACACGCTCCAGGCCGCCGAGCTGCACGCGGCAGCGTCCCGGTAACCGGGATTGCTACCGGAGGCCGCACTCCCCCCGCCCCTCTACCCCCACCTCGCCAGGGGCGAGATCCAGTTCATCGAAAGGAGGGAACCCGCGCCCCATGCTCGGTCTTGATCAGGGCGGCGCGGCGACTGCACGATTGAGCTTCGCCCTCAGCCCCGCGCACGGGGTCTTCACCCGCGCCGCCAGCGCGTGCCCTGGGCACCGTCCTCCAGAAGGACCCCGGCGGTTTGCAGCTCGTCGCGGATGCGGTCGGCCTCGGCCCAGTTCCTCGCCTTTCGGGCCGCGGTGCGCCGCTCGATCAGGGTGTCGATCGCGCTGTCGGATAGCCCCTCCAACCCAGCCTCCCCCGACCCTTGCAGATAGTGCTCGGGATCGTCCCTGAGCAGACCCAGCACCCCGCCCAGCCGCCGGAGCTCCCCACCGAGCCCGGCCGCGGCGGCTGGGTCGGTCGGACGTACCCGATTGATCTCGCGCACCAGGTCGAACAGCACAGCCAGTGCCTCGGGGGTGTTGAAGTCGTCGTCCATGGCGGCGAGAAACCGCTCGCGGAACCCCTCGCCCCCCGCCGGGGCCGTGTCCGGCAGCCCACGCAGGGCGGTGTAGTAACGGGTCAGCGCCGCCCGGGCATTCTGCAGGTTTTCCTCGTCGTAGTTGAGCGGACTGCGATACTGGCTGGTGAGGATGAAATAGCGCACCTCCTCGGGCCGGTAACGCGCCAGGATCTCGCGCACAGTGAAGAAGTTGCCTAGGGATTTCGACATCTTCTCCTCGTTCACCCGCACGAAGCCGTTGTGCATCCAGAGGTTGACGAAGGTCTCGCCGGTGGCGCCCTCGGATTGGGCGATCTCGTTCTCGTGGTGGGGAAACTGCAGATCGGCCCCGCCGCCGTGGATGTCGAAATGATTCCCCAGACAGGCGGTCGACATGGCGGAGCATTCGATATGCCAACCCGGTCGGCCCTTGCCCCAGGGGGACTCCCAGGCCGGCTCCCCCGGCTTGGCGGACTTCCACAGGGCGAAGTCCAACGGATCGCGCTTGGCCTCGTCCACCTCCACCCGGGCACCGGCGCGCAGCTCCTCGGGGTCCTTCCCCGAGAGCCGGCCGTAACCCGCGAATCGGCCGACGGCGTAATAGACATCGCCGTTCTCCGCCAGATAGGCGTAGCCCCGTTCGATCAGGCGTTCGACCATGCGAATGATCGGCTCGAGGTGCTCGGTTGCCCGCGGCTCCAGGCTGGGGGGAAGCACGCCGAGGGCATCGGAATCCTCGTGCATGGCACGGATGAAGCGCTCAGTCAGCGTTTGAAACGGTTCAGCGTTCTCGTTGGCCCGATTGATGATCTTGTCGTCGATGTCGGTGATATTGCGCACATAGGTGACGTCGTAGCCCAGCTCCCGCAGATAGCGGTAAACCCCGTCGAACACCACCATGACCCGGGCGTGGCCCAGGTGGCAGTAGTCGTAAACGGTCATACCGCAAACATACATGCGCACGCGCCCGGGCTCGAGGGTCCGAAGCGGCTCCTTCTGGCGGGTGAGACTGTTGTAGATCTTGAGCATGGCCGGCGAGATGGGTGGGCAGGGAACGATGGGCGCGGATGGTAGCGGAAAGGCCGGACGACCACAAAAACCCCTCACGGGGTTCAAGTAAGCGCCGTGAGCCCTTATCATGGGTTTTTGCCAATAATGGAGCGTATGTCATGCGTAAATGGTTAGCACTGGGCTGCGGACTCTGCGCCCTGGCGATCGGCGGCAACGCCCTGGCGGGCAATCCGCGGGTGCTCATGGAGACCACTGCCGGCAACATCACCCTGGAGCTCGACCCCGCCAAGGCCCCCAAGACGGTGGAGAACTTTCTGGCTTACGTGGATGCCGGCCAATACAACGGCACGCTGTTCCACCGGGTCATCGACGGATTCATGATTCAGGGCGGCGGTTTCAGCGAGGATATGAAGCAGAAACCCACCCGTGAGCCCATCCCCAATGAGGCGGACAACGGCCTGACCAACCAGCGCGGCACCATCGCCATGGCGCGAACCTCCGACCCCAACTCCGCCACCGCCCAGTTTTTCATCAACCTGGCGGACAACGCCCCGCTCAACCACAAGAGCAAGGACTTCCGCGGCTGGGGCTACGCGGTGTTTGGTCGGGTCGTGGACGGCATGGACACCGTGGACAAGATCGCTAAGGTACCCACAGGGGTCCTGCCCAGCGGGATGCGCGACGTGCCCAAGACGGCGGTCGTCATCCAAAAGGTAACCCGCCAGTGACGGCCCTGGGAAGCACGAGAAACGCAATGATCAAGCTCACCACCAATCACGGTGACATCACCCTCGAGCTCGACCCCGCGCAGGCCCCCAAGACCTGCGCCAACTTCGAGCAGTACGTCCGCGATGGTCACTACGACGGCACCGTATTCCACCGGGTGATCGACGGCTTCATGGTCCAGGGCGGAGGCATGACCGAGGACATGATCCCCCGGCCCACCCGCGCACCGGTGGAGAACGAGGCGGCCAACGGCCTGAAGAACCGCGCGGGCACCATCGCCATGGCCCGCACCTCGGCGCCCCACTCCGCCACCTCCCAGTTCTTCATCAACGTGGCGGACAACGGCTTTCTCGACCACCCGGGCCAGGACGGCTGGGGTTACTGCGTCTTCGGCCGGGTAACGGAGGGCATGGAGGTCGTGAACCGTATCAAGGGCGTCGCCACCTCCATCCGGCACGGCCAACGCGACGTCCCGGCGCAGGCCGTGGTGCTCGAGAAGGCGGAGATCATCGGCTAGCCCCCCGCGCCGGTGGAGAGCCTGTTCATCTCGGACCTCCACCTGGCGCGGGATCGCCCCGCCACCCTCGCCCTCTTCCGGCGCTTCCTCGCTGAGCGGGCCCCGCGCGCCGAGGCCCTCTACCTCCTCGGCGATCTGTTCGATGTCTGGATCGGCGATGACGATGACGCCCCCCCGGCGCCCGAAGTCATCGCCGCCCTGCGCGCCCTCGCGGAGACCGGGACGCGGCTCTACTTCATGCGCGGCAACCGCGACTTTCTCATCGGGCGCCGCTTCGCGTGGGCTACGTCCTGCCGAATCCTCAAGGACCCCACGGTGGTTCGGCTCTACGGCGAGCCCACCCTGCTCATGCACGGGGACCTTCTGTGCTCCGATGACATCGCCTATCAGCGCTTCCGCCGACGCGTGCGCAACCCCGTGGTGCGGCAACTATTCCTGTGGAAGCGCCTCGCCCGCCGCCGCGCCATCGCGGCGGACTATCGACAGCGCAGCGGGCAGGCGATGGCGGAGAAACCCGAGACGATCATGGACGTCAACCCGGACAGGGTCCGCCGCTTCATGACCGAGCACGGCGTGCGCCGTTTGATCCACGGCCACACCCATCGACCGGCCGACCATGCCCTCGTGCTCGACCGCCAGCCGGCCGAGCGCATTGTGCTCGCACAGTGGCGGGGGGATTGCGGTGAGGTTCTGTCGGTCTCGCCCGCGGGGGCCCGACGGGAAACACTGCGCTAGAGGGTGCCTCCGCCGCGGAGCATACCCGCGACGCCCCTCCTGGTGGAGGCGCGCCCCCGCGACGATCGGCCCCCACCAAACCCTCACCGGCCCATCGACCAAGGGCAGGTTTCCCACCCGAGCCTGCTCCTGGGGGAAACGGATCGGGGGGCATTCGTCCGCCGGCGTTCAGCCCCCAGCGCATAGGGCGTCGAGCCGGTCGAGCTCCGTATCGCTAAACCCCGCCGTCCGCCGGGCCTCGTGGTTGAGGGGGCCCCGGATCACCCCGCGCATCTCGGCTTCGACCAGCCGGAGATAGGTCTCCGCCACGTCCCCTCCGCGCTGATCGCAGAGGTAGCGGAACCACCGACTCCCCGCCGCCACGTGACCCACCTCGTCGCGCAGGATCACCCCCAACGCCTCCGCCGTAGTCGCATCACCCGCGGCGCGCAGGCGCTCGATCATCCCCGGGGTCACGTCCAGGCCGCGCGCCTCGAGCACGCGGGGCACCAGCGCCATGCGCCGCAGCGGGTCGTCCGCCGTGCGCTGGGCCGCCTCCCATAGCCCGTTGTGGGCGGGAAAATCCCCGTAATCCCGGCCCAGGGCCCGCAGCCGCTCCCGCATCAGCCCAAAGTGATAGGCCTCCTCCCGTGCCACCGCCACCCAATCCCGGTAGTAGGCCTCGGGGAGCCCGCGGAAACGGTAGACCGCATCCCAGGCCAGGTCGATGGCATTGAGCTCGATGTGGGCCACCGCATGGATCAGCGCCGCCCTCCCCTCCTCGTTGCCGAGGCCCCGGCGCGCCAGCTCCCGTGGCGGCACCAGTACGGGGCGCTCCGGGCGACCCGGCGCACCAATGGGCGTAACCAGCCCATCATCGAACAGGCTCAGACGACCCGATGCCCACTCCTGCACCGCCGCCTCCATCAGCGCCATCTTCTCGTCGGGATCACAAGCGTCGAGACAGGCCTTAGCAGACTCGAACAGGGTTTTCATGCGATTTGCGCGCCGGGTTCCAAAGCGGAGGGCTCGCATTGTAAAGAATCGGGCGGCTTGTGTTTACGCTGAGCGGGAGATGCCAACGGCGCTACGCGCCGCTCGTTTTCCGACATTCATA
>JAEHCY010000552.1 GCA_016880695.1 Chromatiaceae bacterium
AGACCTCGATACCTCTGCTCTGCGGTTCAATCGGGGCGGTGGATAGGATGGGAAGCTCCGGTAGGCGGGAATGCCGCCCGAGCCGAGCGGCATGACCTAGAGGGAGCTGTTGCGGGCCTGGCGCCCCGCCCATCCCGCACCGCATTCGCTGGGTGTTTTTCTTGATTGGCTGAGAGGATTTTGCCGTGGGTGACCAGATCGGAACGGCCGTCGAGGGCCGGTTGTACTACGCCCCGCTGAGGGAGTTTGAGCGCGTGCGGGGCCTCGCGGCCGCGCCCGTCCAGCGTACCGCGGTGTTTGCCAATCTCTGCCGGCTCAACGCGCTCTACATGATCGCCCGCGCCGGCTCCGGACACATCGGCAGCAGCTTTTCGAGCCTCGACCTGATCTCCTGGCTGCTGCTCAACGAGCTGGAAGCCCCTGGCACGGACAACGCCGGGGGTGACGTCTATTTCTCCTCCAAGGGACACGACGCCCCGGGCTACTACGCCGCCCTGATCGGCACCGGCCGCATCGAGTTCGAGCTGATCCACCGGCTGCGCCGACTCGACGGCCTCCCCGGCCACCCCGACGTGGGCACCCCGGGCATCGTCACCAACACCGGCTCCCTCGGCATGGGAATCTCCAAGGCCAAGGGCATGATCCGCGCCAACCGCCTGCTCGGCCGCGGTGGCCGGGTGTTCGTGCTGACCGGCGACGGCGAGCTGCAGGAGGGTCAGTTCTGGGAGTCGCTGATCTCGGCCGTGAACGGGGGATTCTCCGAGATCACGGCCATCATCGACCATAACAAGCTGCAATCCGACACCTTCGTCTCCCAGGTAAGCGACCTGGGGGACCTGGAGGCCAAACTGCGCGCCTTCGGCTGGTACGTCGATCGCTGCGACGGCCACGACCTGACCGCGTTCTCCGCCGCGCTGGCCCGCGCCAACGCCATCTCCGACCGGCCGAAGATCCTGATTGCGGATACGGTGAAGGGGTGTGGCGTGTCGTTCATGGAACACACGGCGATGGAGTCCGACGCTGCGCTCTATCGTTTCCACAGCGGGGCGCCCGACGCGGCTTCCTACACCCGGGCCGCCCAGGAGCTCATCGTGCGCGTTAACCTTGGCCTGGCCGCGCTCGGGGCGGCACCCGTCGCCCTGGAGACGGTGGATCGGCCGGCCTCGCCGGTGCCACCCGCCCATGCCCAGCGCCTGGTAGCGGCGTACTCGCGGGCGCTCATCGAGGCGGCGGCGACGGAGCCGAGGCTGGTCGCGCTCGATGCCGACCTGGTGCTCGACACCGGGCTCATCCCGTTCCGCGACGCCTATCCGGCCCGCTTCGTCGAATGCGGCATCGCCGAGCAGGACATGGTCTCCCAGGCCGGTGGGATGGCGCTGCGGGGGCTGTTGCCGGTGGTGCACTCCTTTGCCTGCTTCCTCGCGGCCCGTCCCAACGAGCAGATCTACAACAACGCCACCGAGCACACCAAGGTGATCTATGTGGGGTCGCTGGCGGGTGTGGTGCCGGGCGGACCCGGGCACTCCCACCAGTCGGTGCGCGACATCGCGGCGCTCGGGGGGATCCCCGGGCTGGAGATGATCGAGCCCTGCAATGAACGGGAGACCGAGGCGGCGGTCCGCTATGCCATCGGCGAGGCGAAGGGAAGCTGCTACCTGCGCCTCTGCTCCATCCCGGTGGACACCCCCTTCGAGCTGCCGGCCGACTACCGCCTGGTGCCGGGGCGCGGGACGGTCCTGCGCCCCGGCGGGGACGCGCTCCTGATCGGCTACGGGCCGGTACTGCTCTCCGAGGCCCTGCGCGCCGCCGGGCAGCTCGCGCGCGAGCGCGGGCTGGAGGTGGCGGTGGTGGATCTACCCTGGCTGAATCGTTTCGACCCGCAGTGGCTGGCGGAACTGACAGCGGGGGTAGCGGTGGTCTTCACCCTCGACAATCACTACCTCGACGGCGGCCAGGGTGAGCGCCTGAGCGCCGTCCTCGCCGAGCGCTCGATCCCGGTGCGGGTGGTGCGGATCGGCCTCACCGCGGTGCCGGTCTGCGGGACCAACGCCGAGGTGCTAGGCGCCTGCGGCCTCGACGCCGAGTCGCTGGCAAGCCGGATCGCGGCCGAGCTGCGCTGACGACCCGGGGGCCGGCGGTAGCCCCGCAAGGCCCATTAGGCTTCAGCCCTCAAGCACCGAATGGGTTGCGGGAGGTCGCCCCGCGTAGAGGGACTGGGTTGCGCACTTCGAGGGTCACTTCGCTTCGCGCACTTCAAGTATCAGATCTTGCAATCACGCAATGCGTGATTGCAAGATCCCGTTCCGCTTGTTGCTCGGCGTGCTCCGCGCAATAACGACAACCATCAGCGGCGCACGTCTTTTTCGCGTGCGCTGAATTGGATTGCTAGGCAAACGAATTAGCAACCGTGGCCTATCCCCTATTGTTCTTATTGTCCAGAATCGTAGGGTGCAATAGGCGTGAGCCGTATTGCACCGAAGGGCTTTCATCGTGCGGTGGAATATGCGGCGTTATTGTACTGCGCGGCTTGGCAGAAAAGTTTACTCT
>JAEHCY010000553.1 GCA_016880695.1 Chromatiaceae bacterium
CCTCGGTGGCTGGCAGACGGGGGCTGGGCGCAGGCGGTTGGCTGGGCCCCTCTTTCGGGTATCGGGTCGCGAGAGACACCAGGAGGGGTTTGGGGCCGATGATCCGAGATTCGAGGGGCGCAAAATTCAGGGTCCCCCATACCGGCGCTGACCGGCCCGCGCGCGACGAATGGCGCCTAGGCGATTGGGTCGGTTTTCGCTCGTCCCTAGTTCCCCAGATTCGGCGTCTCGGGGGATTACTCCGGCAAGCCTTGCGCGGTAAAGCGCCCCGGGAGGGCGAGCGGTTCCAACGGCGGTGGAGGGAATGATCTCTTCCGAGGACTCTGCGTTCATGGCCCGGGCCCTGCGATTGGCGCGGCGCGGACTCTACACCGCTCACCCCAATCCGCGGGTGGGTTGCGTTCTGGTCAAGGCCGGCCAGGTGGTGGGCGAGGGTTACCATCGACGCACGGGCGAGTCCCACGCCGAGCGGATTGCCCTTTCCGCCGCTGGGGAACAGGCCCGGGGCGCGACCGCCTACACGACCCTAGAACCCTGTTGTCATCAGGGCCGCACGCCCCCCTGCGTGAGTGCGCTCCTGGACGCAGGGGTGGAGCGGGTGGTCGCCGCCATGGAGGACCCCAACCCCCTGGTTGCTGGCCGCGGGCTCGATCTGTTGCGGGCAGGGGGAGTGGCGGTGGAGGTCGGACTGCTCGCCGCCGAGGCCCGCGCGCTCAACCCCGGCTTCATCAAGCGGATGTGCCGAGGGCTACCCTTTGTCCGTTGCAAGCTGGCCATGAGTCTGGATGGCCGGACCGCCATGGCGAGTGGGGAGAGTCGCTGGATCACCAATGAGGCCGCCCGTCGTGATGTCCAGTTCTTGCGGGCGCAAAGCTCCGCCATCGTTACCGGGATCGAGACCGTCCTCAATGACGACCCCGCGCTCAACGTCCGCCTGGATCCGGTCGATCTGCCCGGACTGCGGTCCGAAGAGACCCCCATCCAGCCCGTGCGGGTGGTGGTGGACAGTCGCCTGCGCCTGCCGGTGACCGCCCAGTTGCTCCGGCTACCGGGTCAGACGTTGGTGGCCTGTATCGACGCTGACCCCCTGCACGCCGCCGCCCTCGAGTCGGCGGGGGCACGCCTCTGTCGCCTGCCCGAGCGGGCGGGTCGGGTCGATCTCACCAGCCTGTTCGCGTTTCTCGCCGCGCAGGAGATCAACGAGGTGCTGCTGGAGGCGGGCCCCACACTCTCGGGTGCAGCCCTCCAGGCGGGATTGATCGACGAGCTGTGGATCTATCTCGCCCCGCACCTCATGGGCGACGGGGCCCGGGGGCTGTTCCATCTACCGGGGCTCGAGCGGATGGACCAGCGCATCGGCCTGGAGATCCTCGATATACGGCCCATCGGCCGCGACTGGCGGATTCGGGCGCGACCGGCCGGCCAGGTCGACTGGGCATCGGCCCCGCGGGTGGGCTGACGGGTCCTGCCCCGGCGAGTTCGGACTCAGGCAGCGCCCCCGCCGTTTGCGGTTGAGCTAGGGTTCGGCGCAGACTCCGCGTAGGATGAACCTGGCCGCGCCAACGCCTGGCTGCGGCCCCCATCGTCACCCCCTTGCGAGGCTCGGCAACACCATGTTCACCGGAATCATCCAGGCCCTTGGCAGCATCGAGCGACTGGAGCCCCGCGGCGGCGACGTACGCCTCGGCATCGCTACCGGCAAGCTCGACCTGGTCACTGTGGGGATCGGCGATAGCATCGCCGTCAATGGGGTTTGTCTCACCGCCATCGAGCTGGGGGCCGGTCGCTTTGCCGCCGACGTTTCCCGCGAGACCCTCTCGCTCACCACCCTGGGCGATCTCCGTCCCGGCAGCCCGGTGAATCTGGAGAAGGCCCTGACCCTGAGCACCCCCCTCGGCGGCCACCTGGTCAGCGGCCACGTCGATGGGGTGGGGCGGGTGCTCGATCGCCACGACGACGCCCGCTCGGTGCGCCTGAGTATCGAGGCGCCCGCCGTGCTGGCCCGCTACATTGCCGCCAAGGGCTCCATCGCCGTGGATGGCACCAGCCTCACAGTGAACCGGGTGCAGGGGGGCCAATTCGAGCTCAATATCGTCCCCCACACCCTGGAGGAGACCCTCATTGCCGGCTACCGGGGCGGGACCCGCGTCAATCTGGAGGTGGACCTCATCGCCCGCTATCTGGAGCGGCTGCTCTTGGGGAGCGGCGCGGCGGATGGGAACGGGGCGGGTGTCACCCAAGCCCTGCTGCAATGGCACGGCTTCATCTGAGATTCGTCCGCAACGCCGATTTTCCGCCGGTGCGCGCTGGGTATTACCTCGGCGCGCACCGGTGGGACGGGTCGGCGGCAGCTCTGAAACTGCCCCCCTCACGAGCCATTGCCCCGGCTCACTTCTCGGACGATTCGCTTGTGCCGGGCACCGTTTCGGCGGCGAGGGTCCAGTGGTCCTGCTGGGTCGGGTGCTTACCCAGGCTGGGTGGCAAGCATTGAGGGTCGCTGCGCGAAGGCCGCGAACCACTGGGCGCGTATCGGTAAGTGCAGCACTGAAAAACTGCGACTTATATCTCATATCCCGCGTCCTTTTGTGGGTAGAATCCTGCAAAATTTTCAGATTTCACATGCATATCCCCAAAACCGATCCGTTTATACTGCGCTGGCGGTAATCAGGCAGTAAGCAGGATCGTAAGCAACGAGCCAGGCTTGGTAAGTGGGCCCATCGGCGGGGCCACCCGGCGGCTGCCGACGGACACCCAGGGGCAGGGGAGCGCTGTCGTTCCGATCCAGCCTAGGGGCGAACCCGCCGAAGGCGAGGGCTCACGGCAACGAGCGCTATCCTACTGGCTCGACGGTGAAGAGATCGCCACACCCGGACTGGGGATCGGGAAGGAAAAAAAAGAAAATGCAGGCGGAACACTACGATCTGCTGGGCCGACTCTACGCGGGAGCCACCGCGGCGGCTCCCGCGGGTGCGAGCGGCGGATTCGAGGGCTTTGCCCTGCGCTGGATGCAGGGGCTCATCCCCTTCGAGGCGGGAGTCTGGATCGAAGAGATTCCCGGTGACCCGCCCCGCCAAGAGGTGATCGCCCATCCGCACGAGCTGGGCCGGGATTGGGACGTAACCCGCAGCCTTGGCCCGGTTTTGGAGACGGCGTGGTCCAACCCCGGCAAGGCCATCACGGCCTGGGCCGATGGGCCCGCCGTCCCTCCAGGCCCGTCGCCGGCCGAGTCTCAATCCTCCCCACCCGCCCTGTGGCTCGGCCTTGCCACCCGGGATCCCGATCTCGGCTTGGGTCGATCGCTATGGCTCATGCGCTCGCAGGGAGCGGAGGCCTTTAGCGCAGCCGAGCAGCGGCAGTTCGAGTCCCTCG
>JAEHCY010000554.1 GCA_016880695.1 Chromatiaceae bacterium
TCGATTCCCCCTTCCCGCCGTCAGCGGGCGCTCCCTCGCCCGGGTGGTCCGGACTTGCAGCATCGCCGCCCGCCTCCGATAAGGGTGGCGCCCCGGGGTCCCCAAGCCGCGCCCCGGCGGTTGGCCCAGGGGAACCTCTGGATCCTTTTGCCCCCGCAGAGGCGGACAGGAACAGTAGCTGGAGCTGGATCGCCGGGATCGCCGCCGCGGGCTGGCTCGGCACCCTGTTGCTGTGTTGGTTGCGGCGTCGCCAGCGTCTGTTGCAGGCCGCGGCCCATCCCATATCCCCATCCGTTGGGATTCCAGCGTCCCAACCAGGGCAGGAAACGCCCCAGGCGCGTGCCATTCAGGCGGTAGCGACCGCCTATTTGCGAGGGGACGCAGGCAGCGCTCGGGAGGCCCTGCTGGCGTGGGCCAGACTAACCTGGACGGCAGACCCACCGGGGAACCTCTCGCGCCTTGCGGAGCGCCTCGCCGAGCCTCTGCGCGGACATGTGCTCGAGCTGGACGAGGCCCTCTACAGCCCCGCTCCGGTGCCTTGGGAGGAAAGACCGGTGGCCGAGCTCTTGGGCTCGCTACGGATTACACCGGGCAAGGCATAGGCCGCGTGCCGTTGCCCGCACGCTCCCCATGCTTGATACCCGCGGAAGCCCTGCACCTTGTACGAACAGCGCATCGAACAACGCCTGGATGCCCATCTGTTGGCAGTCGAGGGGCTTAGGCACTCCTTTTCCCTGATCGAGGCGATGGCCCGGTTGATGATCGGCTCGCTTGAGCAGAGCGGTCGCATTTACTGGGTAGGAAACGGGGGAAGCGCTGCGGACAGCCAGCACTTTGCTGCGGAGCTGGTGGGCCGATTCGAGAAGGATCGACCCGGACTGCCGTCGATCGCGCTGACCGCCAACACCTCCATACTCACCGCCATCGGCAATGACTACGGGTTTGACCGGATTTTTGCGCGGCAAATCGAAGCGCTGTGCACCGAGCGCGACTGTCTGGTCGCCATCAGCACGTCGGGAAACAGCGCGAATGTATTAGAGGCGGTTCGCTGCGCCAAAGCCCGCGGCGTTACCACCATCGGTCTTACCGGGAATGAGGGAGGCACGCTGCGCCAACTGGCCGACTGTTGCCTGGTGGTCCCTGCGCAGAACACGGCGATTATTCAAGAGGCCCATGCCCTGGTCTGCCACATACTGTGCGATCTGGTCGAGGAATGGTTTTTCGGGCAGGGACCGAACCCGCCTAGATCCTAGAACCGCAAAGCAAAACCGGCAGGGAGAATCCCTGCCGGTTTGCGAAGCTCGGCCTAGCCTAGAGACCGTTGATCAGTCGCTGCTACTCACGGCCTTGAGGTGTTTCTCCTTGAACCTGTCGCGATCCTGCTTGTTGGATGGATCGAGGTGCTGTGCCATCATCTTCGCCTTCATCCAGCGCGGCAGGACCCCGCGGACATAGGTGTGCGCAGCGTTGTCGGGATCCACGTAGGTGGTGTAGCTACCGCCTGATTGGCTGGGGCTCGCGCCGGCCCGTTTTTTCTTTTCCACCAACTCCAGGATCTCGCCCACATCGAAACCCTCGTCCAGGATCATCGCCCTGATTTTCGCAGCGAGATCCGACTTGCGGCGGGTCTTTCTCTGTTCCAGAGCCTTCTCCAGGTTTCGCCTGCTCTGCTCCAACTGTTGGAGCTGCTCCTTGATTTCGTCCGCGCTCAGATTGGAAATGTCTTTAGCCATATCAGTCTCCACCACCAGAAAAGACGCCAAAATGGGATTGCTCCTAATAAAGTAATGAGATTCAGGGCGCACGTCAACAATTGCCGCTCATGGAGCACCCGGCGGACCGCCTGGCCCGAGGTTTAGTGCGCATCGGCGAATGGGCCGAACGGGCCATGGGGGCCGATGGCTTCCGTTCATTGCAATGATCGGTTCGCCGGGGATCGACCGGTGGTTGAATAGGTTAGCTTTTCCGGTTGCTGGCAGTGCTCCTAGCCAGCGGCGAGGGACACAGGGGCTTGGGGCCCCTCCGGAATCGATGCGAAAGCCGCCGGGCCGACGGAAACTCGCGGCCATCTCCGCATCGGGGCAGCGGATGCCGGGATTGCGTCAGCGAGCGGTGTTGAGGCTGCGCGGAGGCGGCGGAGAAGGGAAAGTGGGATACGTCGAAAAAGTGGGCGAGAGCCCTTTGAGTTGTCCGAGCATCTCGCTCCATTGCATTTCCGCTTCGCGCCGCAGCGCCTCATACTCGGCCAGGATGCCTGCACGTCGTTGCTCCAGGGCCTGATGACCCGGGGGCAACAGCAGCGCAGTGGGCTGCGCGGATACCGCTGTCGCAGTCACACCCGAGGTAGCGCGGGAAGCAGCCAGTGCGCTCTGCAAGGCTGTCGAGGGTTCCACGTTCGACCCAAAGCTGGCGCGGGGGGGTCCGAAGGCGGCTTGAGCGGTGCGATTCTCGGTTCGTCTGGCGCGGGCCCGAGCGTTTCCGCGGACCACCGCGTCAAACCGATCGGTACCTCTTTCGTCGCCGGGCGTTGCAGCAAGAATGCCGCTCCTGGACCCGACCGTTTTGCCTCAGGGGCCGCAGGGGGTGCCTTCGCCGGGGGGTGAAGCTCTGCCCTAACCGCTTCCGGCCGGGGTGGTTCATCCGTCGGCTCCCGATCGGCGGCCATGGACATCGCCAGCGAGGGTTTGGCGACTTCGGGCACCGGCGCCTCTCGATGGCTGACGGGGCGCAGGTAGAGCAAGCCAATCAGGATCGCCGCAACCCCCACGAGCGCCTTGATCCCGCTGCCGCCGCCGAGGGCAGAAGCCGGCGAGGATTCTGTCGTCCCCCTCCCCTCAGCAGCCCTCACCCGCCGGATCCTGCTCTGGAGCGGCGGAATGGCCGCTCGCCAATTGTGTGATGAGGCGTTGCGCCTTCAGTGTCGCCGTAACCAGATTGCGTTCGATCTCACTCATGGAGATCACCCCCGTCCCTTTGCCGGCCGCCCAATTCACCACCATCGCGCAGCAGGCGTAGCACAGATCCAGCTCCCTCGCGAGACAGGCCTCTGGCATCCCGGTCATCCCGACGATGTCGCAGCCCTCTCGCTCCAGGCGGAGAACCTCCGCTGCCGTTTCCAGGCGGGGACCCTGGGTGGCGGCATAGGTCCCCTCTGCCAACAGGGGCTCCCCAAGGAAAAGACCGGCACTGATCAGATCGCGGCGGAGATCCTCGCAGTAGGGGTGGGTGAAATCCACATGGGTTACCGCAACGTTGCCCGCAGCGATCCCCTGCAACGCGGGATCATCCGCTCTTTGGTAGGGCTGGAGATGGGGATCGGCGTCGAGGTCGCGTTCAAAGAAGCTCTGGCGCCGCCCATAGGTGTAGTCAATGAGCTGGCCAGGAACCACCAGGGTACCCGGTGCCATATCCGCACGGATGCCACCAACCGCCGCCAGGGCGACGATCCGCTCGGCACCGACTGCCTTCAGCGCCCAGAGATTGGCTCGGTAATTGATCCGGTGGGGAGGAATCGTATGCCGGACCCCATGGCGCGGCAGGAACACCACGTCGAGCCCGGCGAGGGTACCAAAGCAAAGCGGTGCCGAAGGGGTGCCAAACGGCGTCTCGAGCGTCTCCTCGCGGGAGAGCGCCAGTTGCGGCATCTTTGCAAAACCCGAGCCGCCGATGATGGCCAGCAGGTCCATACCTCACCCCTTGAAGCGCTCTGAGGAGTCCCGAAGCTCGCCCAAGACGTCGTAAATGAACTAGACCTTCAAGACCATGCCGGCCGTCACCTTGGCGATGACCTCGGACGAGGCATCTGGCTTGGAACGGACGTTGGCCGAAGCCACTTTCACCTTCACCGTGCTCCCTTCTTCGGCCAGCAGCCAGCCGCCCATAATCAAGGTAACGAGCAAAATCCAGATAAAACTTCTTTTCATGTTCCCTCCTTTCGCATCCCATGCAATTGTAAAAAACATAA
>JAEHCY010000555.1 GCA_016880695.1 Chromatiaceae bacterium
CGACCCAGGGGGTGCCCACCGCGGTGCACTACCCGGTGCCGCTCAATGATCAGCCGGCGTTTGCCGACACCCCGGGGTTGGGAGAGACCCCCGTGGCCCGGCGCTTGGCCGGGCGGGTACTGAGCCTGCCCATGCACCCCTATCTCGAGGAGGCGGACCTGGTCCGAATCGCCGATGCGGTGGCCTCGGGTG
This sequence comes from Chromatiaceae bacterium, assembly GCA_016880695.1. Lineage (GTDB taxonomy): Bacteria > Pseudomonadota > Gammaproteobacteria > Chromatiales > Chromatiaceae > JAEHCY01. The sequence continues at coordinate 193 of JAEHCY010000555.1, forward strand.
CCGGACTCTGAGCGGCATTGGCCGAGGCTGCGGTGATGTTCCCTGCGCGGAGGCTAACCGCGCGCAATGGGGGCGGGGTGCCCTTGGCCCTCTCGTTGCGCGCACTCCTCCTCGCCCTGGCGGGGCTGGGCGGCTGCGGGCCGGCGCCCACCCTCGCCGGTCTGGACCTGGACTCGATCCGACTGCCGCCCGGCTTCCACATCGGGCTCTATGCCGCCGAGGTCCCCAATGCGCGCTCGCTCGCGCTCGGGGAGCGCGGCACCCTGTTCGTTGGTACCCGAACGGACGGTCGGGTGCTGGCCCTGCGCGATGGGGACGGCGATGGGCGGGCGGAGGCGCGCTGGACCCTGGCGCGGGACCTCGACATGCCCAACGGGGTGGCCTTTCACGCCGGCAGCCTGTACGTGGCGGAGAGCGGGCGGGTGCTGCGGTTCGATCGCATCGAGGATCGGCTGGATGATCCGCCGCCCCCCGTCACCGTCGCGGAGCTCCCTGCCTACCGCCATCACGGCTGGCGCGAGCTGGCGGTGGGCCCCGACGGCAAGCTCTACATCGCCATGGGCGCACCCTGTAATGTCTGTGAGCCCGATGAGCTGGGTAGCATCTGGCGCCTGAACCTAGACGGCACGGGGCGGGAGATCTATGCCCGGGGTGTGCGCAACAGCGTGGGCCTCGCCTGGCACCCCGAGACCCGGGAGCTCTGGTTTACCGACAATGGACGCGACTGGCTCGGGGATGATTCCCCACCCGATGAGCTCAATCGCGCCTCGGCGGCGGGGCAGCACTTCGGCTTTCCCTATTGCCACGGCGGAGACTTGCCCGACCCCGAGCTCGGCACCGCCCACCCCTGCGGTGAGTTCGTCCCGCCGGTGCAGCGCCTCGGCGCGCATGTGGCCTCGCTGGGGCTGCTGTTTCTCACCGGCGAGGAGCTGCCGGCGGCGTACCGCGGTCAGGTGCTGATTGCCGAGCATGGTTCCTGGAACCGCTCTACCCCGGTCGGCTACCGGATCTCTCTGGTCCGGCTCGCGGGTAACCAGGCGGTCGCCTACGAGCCCTTCGCCACCGGTTGGCTGAATCGCGACGGCAGTGCCTGGGGCCGGCCGGTGGATCTACTGCAGCTCCCCGACGGCTCGCTTCTGGTCTCCGACGACCGCGCCGAGGCCATTTATCGGATTCATTACCGAAGCCCCCGATCCGGGACCCGATCCCCGGCGGGCCCTGCAGTAGAATAGCGCCCAGTTCCCGCTCAGGATCCCCTGGAGAGCCCCATGCCCGAATATCGCTCGCGTACCACCACCCACGGTCGCAACATGGCCGGTGCCCGTGCCCTGTGGCGGGCCACCGGCATGAAGGACGGGGATTTCGACAAGCCCATCATCGCGGTGGCCAACTCCTTCACCCAGTTCGTACCGGGACACGTGCATCTGAAGGACCTCGGCCAACTGGTGGCCCGCGAGATCGAGGCGGCCGGCGGCGTGGCCAAGGAGTTCAACACCATTGCGGTGGACGACGGCATCGCCATGGGGCACGGTGGAATGCTCTATTCCCTGCCCAGCCGCGACCTGATCGCCGACAGCGTGGAGTACATGGTCAACGCCCACTGCGCCGACGCGCTGGTGTGCATCTCCAACTGCGACAAGATCACCCCGGGCATGCTGATGGCGGCCCTGCGGCTTAACATTCCCGCGGTGTTCGTTTCCGGTGGCCCCATGGAGGCGGGCAAGGCGCGGATCGGGGGCCAGGAGCTGCACCTGGATCTGGTGGATGCGATGGTGCAGGCGGCCAATGCCGCGGTGAGCGATGCGGACGTGGCCATCTACGAGCGCTCCGCTTGCCCGACCTGCGGCTCCTGCTCCGGCATGTTCACCGCCAACTCCATGAACTGCCTCACCGAGGCGCTGGGCCTGAGCCTGCCGGGCAACGGCTCGCTCCTGGCCACCCACGCGGATCGTCGGGCGCTGTTCCTCGAGGCGGGTCGTCTCATCGTCGAGCTGGCCCGGCGCTACTACGAGGGGAACGACGAGCGGGTTCTGCCGCGGCAGATCGCCGGCTTCCAGGCCTTCGAGAATGCCATGAGCCTGGACATCGCCATGGGGGGTTCCACCAATACGGTGCTCCATCTGCTAGCCGCCGCCCAGGAGGCGGGGGTCGAGTTCAGCATGGCGGATATCGACCGGCTGAGCCGCCAGGTCCCGAACCTGTGCAAGGTGGCCCCCTCCACGCCGATCTACCACATGGAGGATGTCCACCGGGCGGGTGGGGTCATCGGCATCCTGGGTGAGCTGGATCGGGCCGGACTGCTCCATCGCGAGGTGCCCACCGTGCACAGCGCCACCCTCGGCGAGGCCATCGCGCGCTGGGACGTTACCCGGACCCAGGAGGAGCGCGCCAAGACCCGCTACCTGGCCGCGCCGGGTGGGGTGCCCACCCAGGTGGCGTTCAGCCAGGCCCAGCGCTGGCCCGAGTTGGACCTGGACCGCTCGCGAGGCTGCATCCGCGACCTTGCCCATGCCTACTCCCGCGACGGAGGACTCGCCGTGCTCTACGGCAACCTCGCCGAGCAGGGCTGCATCGTCAAGACCGCCGGAGTGGACCCCGCGAATCTGGTATTCAGCGGTCCGGCGCGGGTGTTCGAAAGCCAGGAGGCCGCGGTCGAGGCCATCCTCGGTGATCGGATCGGGCCAGGGGCGGTGGTCGTGATCCGCTACGAGGGCCCCAGGGGCGGGCCAGGCATGCAGGAGATGCTCTATCCCACCAGCTACCTCAAGTCGAAGGGACTGGGCAAGGCCTGTGCCCTGATCACCGACGGCCGCTTCTCGGGCGGTACTTCGGGGCTCTCCATCGGTCACGTCTCCCCCG
>JAEHCY010000556.1 GCA_016880695.1 Chromatiaceae bacterium
CTCGGGACGAACGGAGGTCTCACCCGTTCGATGGGGAACCGTTCGCACCGAGTCGGCCGCAACCCTTTCGATGCCTGTCCTCAGACTGGTCGAAGGGGCCAGGAAACCCGCAACTGCCGGAACCAGGATGACTATGGGTGTAGTGGCGGCGACCGTTGCCAGCATTCTCTGGCTGTACGTGCCCGAGGTCCTCACCGCGCGGTAGTGCCTGCGCGGCTCTACACCGACACCATCCCGCGGGGGCGCAGTTCGCCTATTTCGATCTGCTCGGCCAGGAGCTGCGGGTTCGCTACCAGCACCACGAGAACGGCTCCCTTGACGACACCGCTTCCATCAACCTCACGTCAGATTTCCTCTGGGATCACCCCGAGGAGGCCCCGCAACAGCCTCGTGGAATTCGTGGACCGAATTTGGCTCGGCTGGGTCGATACACCCCTACGGTAACGCAGCACTTGAACTCTTTATGTGTACTGTTTTTGTGTTGTCATCCCTCACCTCAGTTTCAGGAATTGTCCTTTAACTGGGGTGTCCGTCAGCAGTAGACCACATCAGGCCGCTCTTGTCGGAGTGCTACTCATTTGGGGGCTGGTTGTGCTCCTGCGGGCAAACCGCAAGGACCTCATGAGCCTCGAGGAATCGCTGGAGCCTGGTCGCGACAACGATGAGGATCAGGCGGGCAAGGCCCGCTAAGTCCGCGGCGCGCAGCCTGCACCGAAAGCGGGGCCTCTCCGAACCGATGAACCCGGGCGTCCCGACCAGCACTGGCGCTGCGCCGACTAAGTCCCCCCTCCCCGCCAGGGGCTTTCTCGCGGTTAGCTGAGAAGCCTTTTCAGCAGGAAGAATAGGCCTGCCGCCAGGCCGGCGCCCGCCGGCAGGGTGATCAGCCAGGTCAGCAGGATGCGACCCACCACCCGGAGGTCCACGGCGCCGAGACCGCGGGCAAGGCCCACGCCCATCACCGCCCCGACGGCGATATGGGTGGTGGAGACGGGCATTCCGGCCTTGGAGGCCACGATTACCACAAGGGCCGCCGCCAGGGTGGCGCTGTAGCCGCGGGTGGGTGTGAGCGCGGTGATCCGGCTGCCGACGGTCTGGATCACCTTGTAGCCGTAGGTGGCGAGGCCGAGCACGATGCCGAGCCCGCCCAGCAGGGGCACCCAGAGCGGCACCGGGCCCTTCTGGCTGATGATCTCGCCCACGCCGGCCTTGGCCGAGTTGACCACCGAGAGGATGGCCGCCAGGGGACCGATGGCGTTGGCCACGTCGTTGGAGCCCTGTGCAAAGGCCATGGCACAGGCCGAGAAGATCATCATCGGCACGAAGGCGCTCTCCACGCCGGCGTACTGGAAGCCCGCGTCGGCGGGCGCGTCCACGTCGATGTGCCGGATCATCAGCTTACCGATCAAGGCAACGATCAGCCCGATACCACCGGCGACGACCAGGCTCTCATCGCCCGAGAGCTCGAGCTGCACATGCCTTAGCCCATGGAACAGGGTCACCAGGCTGACGGTGAAGCCCACGAGGAAGATATAGAGAGGACCCCAAGCCTTGGCGCGCCGCAGGGGATTGGCCGCATTGAGAATGAGCTTGCGGATGCTCAGCATGAGCAGGGCGGCGATGAACGCGGAGAGCAGCGGCGAAACTACCCAGGCGATGCCGATCTCGGCGATGCGCGGCCACTGCACCGCGTGCAGGCCGATGCCCGCCACCGCAAAACCGATGATGCCCCCCATGATGGAGTGGGTGGTGGAAACCGGCCAG
>JAEHCY010000557.1 GCA_016880695.1 Chromatiaceae bacterium
GAGCCCTAGGGACCCCGCGAAAGTGCTTGATCAGGCTCTATTCGTTACCTATCCTCAGCGGAGTTGACGCGGCACAACGGGTTCCGCGGCGCGGGGGCGGGCGGCGTTTTTCCACCAGGACTGGGCAGCGATTTCCACGATGCGATACCTGAGCACGCGCGGGGGGATACCGCCGATCGGTTTTTCCGAGGCGGTGATGATGGGGCTGGCCACCGACGGGGGGTTGTTGTTACCCGCCACCCTGCCCAACCTCGACCCCCCCACCCTGGCCCGTTGGGCGGGCTTGGGCTACCCGGAGCTGGCGATGGAGGTCATGCGGCCCTTCGTCGGCGAGGACCTCAGCGCGGAGGAGCTCGCGGATCTGGTCCGGCGCTCCTACGCCCGGTTCGATCACCCGGAGGTCACCCCGCTGGTTCGGGTGGGCGACACCCCGATCCTGGAGCTGTTCCACGGGCCCACCGCGGCGTTCAAGGACGTGGCGCTCCAGTTCCTCGGTAACCTGTTTGAGCTGCTGCTCGCGCGCAGCGGCGGCCGGCTCAACATCCTGGGGGCCACTTCGGGCGACACCGGCTCGGCGGCCATCTACGGCGTGCGCGGCAAGGATCGGATCAACATCTTCATCCTCCATCCGCATGGGCGCATCTCCCCGGTGCAGGAACGCCAGATGACCACGGTGCTGGACCCCAACGTGTTCAACGTCGCCGTGCGGGGGACGTTTGATGACGCCCAGCGCATCGTCAAGGTCCTGTTCAGTGATCTCCAGTTCAAGGAGCGCTTCCGCTTGGGGGCGGTCAACTCCATCAACTGGGCGCGCATCCTGGCCCAGATGGTCTATTACTTCTACGCTTGGGGCCGGCTGAGCCGGGGCGATCCGGCGCGGCCAGTCAGCTTCGCGGTGCCCACTGGCAACTTCGGCGACATCTTCGCCGGCTACCTGGCCAAGCGCATGGGGCTGCCGGTGGAGCGGCTGATCATCGCCACCAACCGCAACGACATCCTCACCCGTTTCGTGACCACCGGCCGCTACGCGCTGAGCGAGGTGCATGCCACCCTGAGCCCGGCCATGGACATCCAGGTGTCGAGTAACTTCGAGCGCTACCTCTACTACCTCCTTGGTGGCGATGCCGAGGCCCTGCGGGGTTTGATGGAGCGGCTGGGCCGGAAGGGCTCGCTCGGGGTGAGCGCCGAGCAGCTCGCCCAGGTGCAGGCGGTGTTCGACGCGGTGGCCGTGAGCGACGGCGAGACCCTCGCCCAGATCCGCGACACCTACCGCAGCAGCGGCTATGTGCTCGACCCCCACACCGCCGTGGGGGTGTGGGCCGCTCGCCGCTGCCCCGGTGCGGTCTGCCTGGCCACGGCGCACCCGGCCAAGTTCGGCGATGCGGTGCGCGAGGCCATCGGCCGGGAGCCCGAGATGCCGCCGCCCCTGCAGGGTCTGATGGGCAGGGAAACCCGCTGTGCGCTGCTCGAGGCGCAGGTGCCGGCGGTCCGGTCGTACCTTGAGCAGACCCTGGGGGTCGGGGCTTGACCACTCGGGGTCGGCCGGCCGCTACGCCCCGCACTCATCCTTGGATGTGAATGCAGTGAATCTAGCTTCTGGCATGCGCTTCGACCCGCCGCAACCTGGCCGTTATGTGAAGGTCCTCGACACCACCCTGCGCGATGGGGAACAGACCCAGGGTGTGTCCTTCTCTCCCGAGGAGAAGACCAACATCGCCAAGGCCCTGTTGGAGCTGTTGCGGGTGGACCGGGTCGAGGTAGGGTCGGCGCGGGTCTCGGAAGGCGAGCGTCTGGCGGTGTCCAGCATCATCGCCTGGGCGCGGCAGCACCGCCTCGCCGATCGGGTGGAGGTGCTGGGGTTCGTCGACTTCAACCGCAGCGTCGACTGGATTCGGGCGGCCGGTGGGCAGGTGATCAACCTCCTGGCCAAGGGCAGCGAGAAGCACTGCTTCCAGCAGCTCCAGAAGACCCTCGCCGAGCACATGGCCGATATTCGCCGCACCCTCGACTATGCCCGGGAGCAGGGGTTGCGGGCCAACGTCTACCTGGAGGACTGGTCCAACGGCTATCGCGAGAGCCCCGGCTATGTGTTCGGTCTGGTGGAGGGGCTGGCCGATTGCGGGGTCGACCACTTCATGCTGCCCGATACCCTGGGGGTCTTCACCCCGGATCGGGCCTACGCCAGCCTGCGCGACATGATCCAGCGTTTCCCGGATTGTCGCTTCGACTTTCACCCCCACAACGACTACGGCCTCGGCACGGCGAACGTGCTCGCGGCGGTGCAGGCGGGGGTGACCTCGGTTCACTGCACCATCAACTGCCTGGGGGAGCGGGCCGGCAACGCCTCGCTGGCGGAGGTGGTGGTCAATCTGCGGGATCAACTCGGGATGAAGGTGGGCGTGGACGAGTCCCACCTGTTCCGGGTCAGCCAGATGGTGGAGTACTTCTCGGGCAAGCAGGTGGGCGACAACGCGCCCATCATCGGTGCCGATGTCTTCACCCAGACCGCCGGAATCCATGCCGACGGGGACAAGAAGGGGGCGCTCTACCAGACCCGGCTCTCGCCCGAGCGCTTTGGCCGCCGCCGCCACTACGCGCTCGGCAAGTTGGCCGGCAAGGCGTCGCTGGTGAAAAACCTCGAGGCCCTCGACATCGATCTCTCGCCGGAGAACCAGGAACGGGTGCTCCGGCGCATCGTCGAACTGGGGGATTCGAAAAAGGTCATCACCACCGAGGACCTGCCCTTCATCATCGCCGAGGTGCTTGAGAGCAAGGACTACGAGCACATCGCGCTGCTCGACTGCACCATCACCAGCAGCCTGGAGGTGCCCTCCACGGCGAGCATTCGGGTCCGCATCCAGGGCGAGACCTTGCTCTCCACCGGCAGCGGCAATGGGGGCTTCGACGCCTTCACCAGCGCGCTGCACAAGCTGTTGCGCAAGAAGGGCGTGCAGGTCCCGAGTCTGGCGGACTACGAGATCCGCATCCCCCGCGGCGGTCGCGCCGATGCCCTCACCGAGTGCGTGATCACCTGGGAGGACGAGGAGGGCAGCTTCAAGACCCGCGGGGTGCACTCCAACCAGGTGTTCGCCGGCATCAACGCCACCCTGCGCATGGTCAACATGCGCTTGCACAAACTCTTTGGGAGCGGTTGATCGGCGTCTTGGGTGCACGGATGTCCCCCCTGCAGCCTAACCACAACGCAAACCGGGGTTTACCCGCCCGCTGATCGGGCGGAAAATACCCTGGATCACCGATCCGCCGCGGGGCGGGCGGAGTCCCCTGATCTTCGGAGAACAACCATCAATGAATCCGGAAAAGGTCGTCTTCGGCTTCTTCATCGTGCTGGCCTTGACGCTGAATTTCGGCTTTTTCGTCGGAGAGCTCGACAACCCCGAGCACCACAACGAGTGGGAGCTCTTCGCCGTGGTGATCGTGAATCTCATCGCCACGGTGCTCAAGTTTGGCGACCGTACGCAGATGGGCGCGGTGCTCCTGGCCACCAGCCTGGTGGCCATGCTGCAACTGGTGGCCGCGGTTATCGTCTGGGCGGTCGCGGTGCACGCCATCGGGGTTGGGCTTACCCCATCCATCACCGCCAGCATCGTATCCCTCGCCGGCGGGGCGATGATCGCCAATGTAGTCTCGGTGGTGCTCCTGGTCATCGAAACCGTGATGTTGCGGCGCTGAGCTGCTCGGGTCCCCGCGCCCGATGATCGATAACGTCATCTTTCTCATTCTCCGGCGCATGCGGGCGCCGCTGATCGTGCTCATCCTCAGCTATGCCATCGCCATCGCCGGCCTAGTTCTGATTCCGGGGCAGGACGCGGACGGCAAGCTCTGGCACATGGGTTTTTTCCACGCCTTCTACGTCTTGAGCTACACCGCGACCACCATCGGTTTCGGTGAGATTCCCTACGCCTTCACCGATGCCCAGCGGCTGTGGATGATCCTGAGCATCTACCTCACCGTGATCGCCTGGGTCTACTCCATCGGCACCCTGATTGCTCTGCTGCAGGAGCGCGCCTTCCGGCAGGCGGTCCAGGAGCTGCGATTCGCCCGCCGGGTGCGCGCCGCGCGCGATCCCTTCTACCTGGTGTGCGGCTACGGCGAGACCGGTGGGGCCCTGATTCGCGCCCTCACCGAGCGCAACCAGCACGCGGTGGCCATCGACGTCGAGGAGCAGCGGATCAACCTGTTGCAAATTGAGAATCTGCGCCAGTATGTGCCCGCCCTGTGTGCCGATGCGCGCCGCCCCCTGCACCTGCTCGAAGCCGGCCTGCGGCACCCGCTCTGCTCGGGGGTGGTGGCCCTGACCAACGTCAACGAGGCCAACCTCAAGATCGCCATCACCGCCAAGCTGTTGCATCCCGACATCCGGGTGATCTGCCGGGCGGATTCCCGCGACGTGGAGGCCAACATGGCCTCGTTTGGCACCGACTACATCTACGACCCCTTCGACATCTTCGCCCTCTATCTGGCCACCGCCTTGCGCTCCCCCTGTCTCACCCTGTTGCACGACTGGCTGACCGGCGTCGAGGGCGAGGCCCTCAAGGAGCCACTCTATCCGCCGTTGCGGGGGCGCTGGATCCTCTGCGGCTACGGGCGCTTCGGTAAGGCACTCTACCGCCACTTCAAGGAGCTGGGGATCGATGTGGTGGTGGTGGAGGGTCAGCCGGAGAAAAACGGGGTTCCCCCGGAGGGGTACGTGGCGGGGCGGGGTACCGAGGCGGTGACCCTCGAGGAGGCGGACATCCACCAGGCCGTGGGTCTCGTGGCCGGCACCGACGACGATGCCCAGAATCTCTCCATTCTCATGACCGCGCTCGAGCTCAACGAGGACCTGTTCGTGGTCGCGCGGGAGAATCACCTGGATAACGACGAGTTGTTCCAGGCGATCGATGCCAAGAAGATCGTGATGCACCCGAGCTCCATCGTCGCCCATCGGATCCGCGTGCTGCTGGCCACACCGCTTCTGTCGCAGTTCGAGCAGCTCGCCCGCTTTCAGGACGATGGCTGGGCCTGCGAGCTTATCAGCCGCATCAGCGGGCTGGTGCAGGAGCAGGTTCCGGAGGTGTGGGAGATCGAGATCGACCGCCAACAGGCCCACGCGGTGTGCGAGCTTGCCGTGGCGGGCTCCGCCCCAACCCTGGGCGAGATCCTGCGCGACCCGCGCGAGCGTGGGCGGCGGCTGTCCTGCATCCCCCTGCTGCTGGTGCGAGGAAACCGCCGAGAGGTGCTGCCAGCGGGCGACATCCGCCTGCGGGAGCGCGACCAGTTGCTGTTTTGTGGCCAGGAGTCGGCCCGTGTCCGCATGGAATGGACGCTACAGAATCTGCATGCCCTGAACTACGTGCTCACCGGCTCGAGCCCCCCGCAGGGGGCCGTGTGGCGCTGGATCGCCCCCGCCCTGGAGCGGTGGCAGCGGCGCCGCAAGCAGGCCCAGGGGGGCTGATGGGCTTGGGCATCGCTGCCAGACCTGCCATACTGGCCGCCTAGATTGTCCCATAACCAGATCCACTCCGGGGGCGCTCCCGCACCCCCGCCACCAAACTCCCAGGAGGTACCATGCTCAGCCTGCTCGAAAGGCTCAACCAAGACCACAAGCACTTGGCCCATCTGCTGGATCTGCTCGATCGCGAGCTCGATCAGTTCCACGCCGGGCGCGAACCCGAGTTCGATCTCGTGTGCGAGATGCTCGAATACATCGAGTCCTATGCCGACAAGGTGCACCACCCGACCGAGGAGCTCGTTTTCGATGCGATCGAAGAGCGCACCAGTGCCAAGGCGTCGGTGCTCGAGGCCCTGCGTAACCAGCACGAGAGCCTCAAGATCCTGAACCTTAAGCTCCGCCAAGCCCTCGACGGTATCGTCCACGAGGCGGTGCTAAGCCGCGATCAGGTGGAGCTGCGCGGTCGCGAGCTCGTCAAGCTGGAGCGGCAGCACCTGGATCTGGAGGAGGGTGAGATCTTCCCCCTGGCTAGGAAGGTGCTCACCCCGCAGGACTGGGAGACGATCGAGAAGATCGCCCCCAAATCCGACGATCCGGTGTTTGGCAAGCGGGACCGGGACCGCTTCCGCGCCCTCTACCAGCACCTGGTGCACTCGCTGGAGTCCTGATAGCCGGTGCGAGGTCGGCGCGAGCGGACCCGATGCAGGAGACCCCTGAGCCCAGTGGCTTAACAGGCGAGGGGCGAACGAGCGCCAGACACCCTGGTCGGTTCGTTTAAGCGACTGATTTACAAACCCTGAGCTGTTGCGGAGGTCCTTTGCCACAGGTTCAGAGCTACAGCCTGCGACGTGCCAACCCCTTCCGCGGGGTCGTGGCGGTGGTGAAGACCGAGGCCGGCCGTGCCCTGAGCGCGGATGGGGTTCACTGGCAGATCCAGGTGCTCGCCCATGCCCCCCGCGGGCTCTGGGCCAACGCCGAGTACGAGGAGACGCTGCAGTACTTCCGCTTTGGGGTTTGGGACCCCGCGGAGGGGCTCACCCGCGTACCGCTCAACCCCCTGCTGGAGGTCGGGCGGATGATCTCGGCGGCCGCCGGGCTGACCCGGCTGCTCCCGGAGTGCACCCAGGCGTTGCCGTTCCCCCTGGCGCCGGAGGAGGAGCTTTGGCTGCTCGACCGGGACGGCGCGCCGCTGGCCCTGCTGGCGACGGCCACCGGGGGCACCGATCCGTCAACCCTCGGGGTCGATCAGTGGAGCGCGGGTGGCCGCGGAGAGCGACCCTTCGTGTCCGCCACCCTCAGCGCCCAGGGGATCAATGACCAGGACTCCGGCGGGCGCTTCCAGCATCTGGAGGCCCTCGAACGGCTGATCCGGCGAACCGCCGGCACCAGCCGCAATCGACGCTGGTTTCGGACCGCCGAAGACGCGGCGGAGCCGGCAGCCTCCGATCCGGCCGCGGTGGGTGGGGGCCGCCCGGAGCTCCTGGTGCGGGACCGCTGGCCCGATGAGGTGTCGCAGGGGCTGATCGATGATTACCTCGGCTGGCTTTCGCCCTATTTGCTGATGCTGCCCACCCTATCGGATCGCACCCGTGAGCACCTCGAGCGCGAGGCGCGCCATCACGCGCTGCTGGTCGAGGCCACCTGGCGCCTCTACCCCAAGGTCCTCGATCCGGCGTTGCTGCAACAGGTTCGGGTCGAGGCCCGCCTGCGCCGGGCCTCCGCGGCTTGAGGGGCGTGCCGATGCGCGGGCTAGGAGCGCCGGTCGCATCCGGTTTCACCACGATTACCACCGAGTGATTCCAACGCCATGAAGTACCGGAACGTGCCCGGATATCGCCACGACCAACCCGAGACCCTCGGAGTGCTGCTGGTCAACCTGGGCACCCCCGATAGCCCGAGCGTCCCCGCGGTTCGCCGCTATCTGGCGGAGTTCCTGAGCGATCCTCGGGTGGTCGAGCTGCCCCGCCCCCTGTGGCGGCTGATCCTGCACGGGGTCATCCTGCGGGTCCGTCCCAGGCGATCGGCCCGGCTCTACCGAACGGTCTGGACCGATCAGGGCTCGCCGCTCCTGGTGATCGGCCAACGCCAGGCCCAGGCCCTGCAGCAGCGCCTCAGCCAGGACCTCCCGGGTCCGGTGCGTGTGGTGCTGGGCATGCGCTACGGCAATCCCTCCATCGCCGCCGCCCTGCGGGAGCTTGACGGGGCCAACACGCGCCGGTTGCTGGTGCTTCCCCTGTACCCCCAGTATTCTGCCACCACCACCGCCTCGACCTTCGATGCCCTCAGCCGCGAGCTGCGCACCTGGCGCTGGCTGCCGGAGGTTCGCTTCGTCAATCACTACCACGACGCCCCGGGATATATCGCCGCCTTGGCCGACAGTGTCCGGGCCTACTGGGTGGAGCAGGGGGAGCCGGAGCGGTTGCTCCTGTCGTTCCACGGCGTGCCCAAGGACTACCTCCTGGCCGGAGACCCCTACCACTGCGAATGCCAGAAGACCGCCCGCCTGCTAGCGGAGCAGCTTAACCTGCCCCCAGAGCGCTGGCAGGTGGCGTTTCAGTCGCGGGTTGGCGGCAAGGAATGGCTAAAGCCCTACACCGCCGAGCTGTTGCGGGCCTGGGGTCGGCAAGGGGTGGCCAAGGTGCAGGTACTCTGCCCCGGGTTCTCCGCCGACTGCCTGGAGACCCTGCAGGAGATCGCGGTGGAAAACCGCCATTACTTCCTCGCGGCGGGGGGCAAGGAATACGGCTACATCCCCGCGCTGAACGATGCGCCGGCCCACATCGCCCTGCTCGCCGATCTCCTCAGGCAGCATGGCCGCGGCTGGCCCGAGGTCGAGGGCGTGCCGGAGGCGAGCTGGAGCCCGGAGGATCTCGCCCTGCGCGGGAAGTGGGCACAGGCCATGGGAGCCCTGGCGTGAGGGTCCCGATGCCACCCATCGGCGGGCGGCGGCAACCCAAGCGGAGTGCATGAGCAAGATGGAGCACAAACCCCATCCCACCGAGATCAAGCTTCACGCCAGGTCGCGGGTGCTGGAGATCGCCTTCGACGACGGCGCGCACTTCCGCCTGCCGGCCGAGTACCTGCGGGTCTACTCCCCCTCCGCCGAGGTGCGGGGGCACACCCCCTCCCAGGCCAGGCTCCAGCTGGGCAAGGAGGCGGTGGGTATCGCCAAGCTGGATCTGGTGGGCGCCTATGCCCTCAAGATCAGCTTCGACGATGGTCACGACTCGGGGCTTTTCGATTGGCCGTACCTCTATCGGCTGGGCCGCGCCTGGCAACCGCTGTGGTACGACTATCTGGAGCGCCTCAAGGCGGCGGGCTCCGCACGCAACGCACCCGACCCCTTCACCGAGCTGCAGGCGCGGGGCGAGACGCCGTCGGAGCTGCCCAAGGGGTAGAGTGAGGGTGCAACAACAGGAATTTGCTCCGAGCGGACATTGTGCGAAGGCAAGCGCGCATCAAGCGGAGGATGCGAGCCTCGACTGACGCGGTTCGCGCCGATCACCCCATCCTTCCATGCGGATACCACAGGCCCCGGTCGCGGCGCCTGCCTCCAGGTTTATCGCCTCGCCGGGGCGAGGCAGCGCCCCGCGATTAGCCGCCCCGCCGCTGGCTCGCCACCCGCAAGCGCAGCGCATTCAAGCGGATGAAGCCGGTGGCGTCGCCCTGGTTGTAGGCCCCGGCGTCTTCCTCGAAGGTGGCGA
>JAEHCY010000558.1 GCA_016880695.1 Chromatiaceae bacterium
ACAGCCGCCGGAGGAGCCGCCTTTTCAGGCGCGCAGGGTGAAGGTGAGCGCCGCGGGTCTGCGGAGGCGACGCAGGGTCGCTGCCCGCCGACAAAGGCCGCCGGCGTTTCCCCTTCAGGTTTCCGTGTAAGGCGTCAAACCGGGATTCGGTGGTTGCGGATCGGCTGCAGCGCGGCCCTATCCAAGGTTCAATTGAGGGTAGAAGCGACGTTCGCGCGGTAGCGCGCCGCGCAGACCGCAGACGGCGGAGGCGAGCGCCTGGGCGCGCTCCAGGGTGGTGGCAATCGGCCAGTCCCGGAGCAGGCCGGCGATGAGGACCGCGGCAAACGCATCCCCGGCCCCGACCGTGTCAACGACCGCGACCCCACCGGCCGGAGTGATGTGCTCGCAGTCTCCTTCGGCCCCCAGGGCCAGGGCGCCGGCCTCGCCAAGGGTCACGAACAGCCGTTCGATGTCGTGTCGATCGATCAGGCGCCGGGCCGCCGCCAGGGGGTCGCCCGGGCCCGCCAGGGCTTGGAGCTCCTGATCGTTGAGCTTGCACCAGCGGGCGCCCTCCAGCAGGCCAGCGATCCGGTTCGCCTCCCACCAGGGGTTGCGCAGGTTGACATCCAGGAATACCGGCGTGGAGCACCGCGCGCGGATGGAGCTGAGCGCCGCCCGCGAGCGGGGTTGCCGCAGCGCCAGGCTGCCGTGGTAGACGAGCGCGATGCCCTCTGGCCCGTCGGGGGGTGCGATGTGATCGTAGGCCTGGTCGGGGAGGATAGCGTAGCTCGGTTGGCCGTTGGTGAGGTGGACCGCCACCTGACCCGTGGGGTGATCGGGGTCGCGCTGCATGCCCGAGAGATCCATCCGCCACTCCCGCATGGCGGCCAGGACCTCGTCCCCGGCGGGGTCTTCGCCCACGCGACTGACGAGATGGGGCGCGAGGCCGAGCGCTTGAAGGTGCCAGGCCACGTTGAAGGGCGCGCCGCCGAGCACCCGGCTGCCGTCGGGAAAGCAGTCGAACAGCACCTCGCCGAAGATCAGGGGGCGCCCTGGTAGGGGAGCGGGGTTCATCGGGTGGCCTCAGGCCTGGGCGTGGGGTTGGCGGTCGAGGTGCCCCGGCCCAGGCGCACGACCCTCGGTGGCTGAGCTATGCGCGAGGGCAACGGCAGGGCGAATGGCGAGGTTGCGGTGCCGCCCTGAGCGCGGGCGCGTAAGACGGGGGCCGGGGAATCAGTCGGGCACCAGCTCATCGAGGCGGGCGGCGAGCTCCTCGGGCGGCAGCCCATAGGCGAACTTGGCCAGGAACTCCCCATCGGGGCCCAGCAGGAACAGCGAGGCGGTGTGGTCCAGGCTGTAGCGGGTGGGATCAGCGTCCGGGGCCGGCACCTTCTCATAGCGCACGCGGAACTGCTCCGCGGTGCGGGCGATCATCTCCTCGGGTCCGGTGAGCCCGATGAGGCGGGGGTGGAAGTAGGCGGTGTAGGTCCGCAGGACCTCGGGGGTGTCGCGGGCCGGGTCCAGGGTGATCAGCAGGGGTTGGATTCGCTCCGCCTTGTGGCCGAGCAGGGCGAGGGCTTTGGCCAGGGTTACCAGCGAGGTGGGGCAGACGTCGGGGCAGAAGGTGTAGCCGAAGTAGATAAGCTGGAAGCGGCCGTGGAAGTCGAGGTTGCTGACCGATTCGCCCAACTGGTTCCGTAGCAGATAACGGGCCTGGATGCGGTGGGAATAGAGCTCCACCGGCGCCTCGCCCGCCGCCGTTCCGGGGGTTGTGGCGGGCGCCGCGTTGCCACCGGGACGAAGGCAGTCGCGGATCGCCTGATAGTGGTTGCGCATCAAGCGGGCGTACAGGTCGGGCCCAGGTGGCAGCGTGCTACCCAGGGCGTCGAGGCTCGCCACTCGGGTGCCGGTCCCGGCTACCAGGAGATCCAGATGGGGCTTGGGCAGCCCAACCTCGGTCAGCAGGCAGGGCCCCTGCGCCTGGCCGAGCAGGGAGCGGAGCTTGAGTAGATTCTCGGCGCTCGGTTGTTCTCCGGGTGGGGTCAGGATCGCCGCCACCTTCATGGCGTAGGCCTGCTCGAAATACTGCTCGGTGTCGTGGTAGAGGAACAGGGGCAGGGCGCTCACGTCCTTGTAGCCGAACTCCAGCTCCCGATCGACCTGGGCGATCTGCTCGAGCACCCGCTGGCGGTTGCTGCGATAGCGGTGGGCCCGCGTGGGGTCCTTCTCGCTCAGTATCCGGGTCAGCTCGTCGAGCAGGATGAGCATGTTGCGGGTGTCGAGCCAGAGGTAGGGGTCGCGGCCTCCCTCCACAGCGCGGGCCGGCAGCACCTTGAGCGCGGTTTGGGCGAGCAGCTCCAGCCCCCGGCCCGCCAGTTGCGGATCGCCCAGGGGCTCGGCGAGGGCGGGCTCCAGCTCGGGTCCGACCCAGACGATCAGGTCGGCCTGGGAAAGGCGATGGCGCACCTCCGGGGTAAGGCGATAGTCGCCGGGCGCGCCCTGGTCGATGATCAGCTCCGGCTCAGCGACACCCTGGAGAAGCCCCGCCACCAGGGCGTGGATCGGCTTGACGCTCACCATGACCCTTGGGGGCGCATCGGCCAGGGCAGGGGCGGCGAGGAGACAGCAGAGGACCAGCCACCGGCGGGCGAGGGCGATCAGGCGACCCCTCCCCGCCGACTGGGCCTCGCTGGCAGGGTGGGCGGCAGAGCCGGTCATGGCTGGGTGAATGCCTGGCGCAGCGCCTCGATGGCTCCGCCCACCTCGGCGCTGAATCCCGCCGGTCCGGGGCAG
>JAEHCY010000559.1 GCA_016880695.1 Chromatiaceae bacterium
CGGACTTGGGGAAGTGGCGCGCGTAATCGAAGGTGCCGGCGCGAATTTCTTGGCGGACCATCCCCACCATATGCTCGGCGTAAGCGATGTTTGCCGGGGTTGGCTCCAGGTCCAGGGGCTCGCGGTGCAGCGCCCCCTCAAGGCGAAAGTACACCCGCACCCGCTTTCCTCGGACCTCAACACCACCCGCCATCTCAACCTCCGTTATCCGGAGAGACCTCGTTCCCGCTCCGGGCCAGCAGAACGGCCAGAACCCCAGCCAGACGCTCCGCGATGGGTTGCAGCAGACAAGCGAGCTGCCAGCCCGTGAGGGGGATGGTGTCATTGTCGAACTCGCCGGACAGGGCGGCTACGGCCTCGACACCGGCGAGCGCCTCCAGGATAGGGGCGTGGATGTCATGGGGTGTCGAGTTGCCAGGCAGGCCCGGCCCGGACGCATTGGGTGAAGTGATGGGGGTGGAGCACCGACCCCCGTGGCAGGGGTGTAGACTGTTGCTAGCCATAGCCGAACCTCTCTATAGGTTGGGGTGTGGTTAGAGCCCGTGGGGTGGTTGGTGCACCTTGCGGGCTCGCCTTTCGCTATACCAGTGTAACCAGAATAACCACTATTTTCGCTTATGGTACAGCACTGGAACAATTCAACTTGGACTATACGCTTAATTTTGATGCGCGACAATGTACCGCTATGATAGGTGAAACAGAGTGTTACAAACCGTTTCGCCCTAGCGCCGGTCCGTTTCTTGACAGAAAATTATCAGTCGCTCCAATGCTGGACTGCACCGACCGGCTGTTCCGCTATTTCGCCCGCCTCATCAGCCGGCGAACCCTGCTCTACAGCGAAATGCTAACCACCGGGGCAATCCTGCGGGGCGAACAAGAGCGACTGCTGCGCTTCGATCCGCTTGAGCGCCCACTGGCACTGCAGGTGGGAGGCAGTGAGCCCGCCGAGATGGCCAAGAGCGCCCGCATCGCCGAGAGCTGGGGTTACGATGAGGTCAACGTCAACGTCGGTTGCCCCTCCGAGCGCGTCCAATCCGGCCGCTTCGGCGCCTGTCTCATGGCCGAGCCCCGACGGGTGGCCCAGTGCGTGGCCGAGATGCGGGCGGCGGTGCGTATCCCGGTCACGGTCAAGACACGGATCGGTGTCGATCAGCGCGACCGCTATGAGGACCTGGCCGAGTTTGTCGAGGTCGTAGCCACCGCCGGCTGCCACACCTTCATCGTGCACGCGCGCAAGGCCTGGCTGGCGGGTCTGAGCCCGAAGGAGAACCGGGAGGTGCCGCCCCTGCGCCACGACCGGGTGCAGCGCCTGAAACAGGATTTCCCCCATCTGGAGATCGTCCTCAACGGCGGCATCAGCTCGGTGGAGCAGGCGGCGGGGCTGCTGAGCGGGGTGGACGGTGTGATGATCGGGCGGGAGGCCTACCACAACCCCTGGATGCTGGCCGAGGCGGATGCCCTGATCTTCGGAGAACCGCCAGTAACCTTGAGCCGGCAGGGGGTCATCGAGGCCCTGCTGCCCTTCGTGGAGCAGGAGCTCGCCGCCGGAACGCCACTGCATCGCATCACCCGGCACCTGCTCGGACTGTTTCAGGGCGTCCCCGGCGCGCGGGCCTGGCGCCGCCACCTCAGCGAGCAGGCGTATCGCCCGGAGGCGGGGATCGAGGTGCTCCGGGCGGCCGCGCACCGAGTGCGCACCGGCTAGCCCCGCGGCTACAAGGCCTCGCACGGCGTCGCAGGCAACGGGATTCGCACCGGGAGCCCTTCCCCCCCGAGCCCATGGCCTGGTTTCCTCTCGCACTGCTTTGTGCCTTTAGCCTGGCCACCGCGGATGCGGCAACCAAGGCCTGGTTGCAGGGCTATACGACCCGCGAGCTGGTCCTGGTGCGGTTCGGCCTCACCGGGCTCTTGCTCCTTCCGCTGCTCCTGTGGCAGGGCTGGCCCGAGAACCTGCCGCCCGCGTTCTGGGGCTGGCTGCTAGTGCTCGTGCCGATCGAGATCGCAGCCATCGGGCTCTACATGTCGGCGATCCGCGACTACCCACTGTCGCTCACCCTGCCCTACCTCGCCTTCACGCCCGTGTTCGTGGTGCTGATCGCCTATCTGGTGCTGGGTGAGCGGGTCTCGGCACAGGGGTTCGCGGGGATACTCCTGGTGGTGCTCGGGGCCTGGGTGCTCAACAGCCGGCACGCCGACCCCCGAGCCTGGCGCAGTTGGGGGGCACCGCTTGCGGCGGTGCTGCGCGAGCCGGGATCGCGCCGGATGCTGACGGTCGCGGTCCTCTACAGTGTGACTGCCACACTCGGTAAGGCGGCCATGCAGTATGTGGGACCCGCGCGCTTTGGTGCGTTCTACTTTGTGATCCTAGCAGCGGTGACATTCGGGCTGTCCGCCGCCACCGCGCCTTCCACCCTGGTGCGGATCTGGCGCCGGCCGCTGCCGGTGCTGGTGGTGGGGCTGAGCACCGGGATCATGGCCCTCACCCACTTTCTCGCCATCCAACAGGTGGAGGTGGCCTACATGATCGCCGTCAAGCGCACGAGCCTTCTGTTCGGCATCCTCTATGGGGCGATTCTGTTCCGCGAGCGCGGCCTCCCCCGCAACCTTCTGGCGGGGGGAGCCATGGTGGCCGGGGTCTGCCTGATCCTGCTCTGAATCCGCCCGGAACCTCGGCCCTGGTACCTCGCGAGGTCTCTCCCAATCGCGACTGCCGGGGCCCCTCGCGGCCCCGCAACGGTTCGCGCAAACCTCTCAGGCGGACAACCGAGCCACCAACTCCGCAGGCTCGGGTGGATTGACGGTGTCCACCACCAGGGCCGCGGCAGCTTCTTCGCCGCTGAGGGGCTCGCGGCGCCGAAGCTGAGACTCCAGTATCCCGAGATCCGCCTCGGAGGCATCCCGCGCTTGGGCAAGGCGCTCCCGCACCCGCACCCGCAGCACCTCATCGGGGGCCTCGGGTACCAGGATCGAGAACGCACAGCCCCGTTCTCGGGCCAGGCTCACAAACAGTTGCCGTTGCCAGGCCTTGAGGAAGGTCGCGTCGATGCAGGGGTCATAACCGGCGCCGAGAATCTCATCGGCCAGCCGCCGCAGATGCTCGTAGGTGCGGCGGGTGGCCTCCTCGGTGTAGATACCGCCGTAGGCTTCGGAGCCAGAGCGTTCCCGCTCGGCAAGCCCGAACTGACGCTTGCGCTCCACATCCGAGCGCACCTGAATCAGCGGCAAATGCTGGCGCAGAAGCCGAATCAGCGCGCTCTTGCCGGATCCCGACACCCCGTAGGTGATGAACAGCCGGGGCCGACGGAATCGGGTGTAGGATTCGGCGAGCCCGACATAGCGATCGTACTCCGCCGCCACGACCCTGCGCTCCGCCTCCCCGAGCCCCGATTGCGCAAAGCGGATGGCGGTGACCTTGGCCCGAACCAGCGCCCGATAGACCTTGTAGAAGTCCAGTACCGCCAACCCCTCGTAGTCTCCGCTCAGCTCCAGATAACGGTTGAGAAAGCCCCGCGCGAGATCCTGACGTCCGGCCTGCTCAAGGTCCATGACAAAGAACGCCACCTCATTGGTGGTGTCGATCCAGCGCAGGCTCGGGTTGAACTCGATGCCGTCGAAAATCACCAGCTCCGATCCGATCAGGGCGATGTTCCCGAGATGCATGTCTCCGTGGCACTCGCGGATGTGGCCCTCGTTCCGGCGGGTCTCAAGGTTCGGACGCAGCCGCTCGAAGGTCTCCCGCGTCCAGCGCTCGAGCGGGTCCAGACGACCTAGCGCCGCGGGGTCGGCCAGGAACTGGCGGATCTGGTCGAAGTTCTGCTGCATCGGGAAGAATACCGCTTCGGGCTCGCCGAAGGGGCTGTCGTGCCGGACCGAGGGGATGCTCTGGTGGAACTCCGCCACCCGCTCGGCGATGCGATCGATGAGCGCCGCCGACACCTCCCGGCGGCTAAGCAGCGCGTCTTGAGGGAAACGCCGCATGCGCACCGCGTACTCCTGCGCCTCTCCGCTCCCACCCAGACACGGCCGCTCCTGGGTGCCGGTGACGGGTGTCACCTCCAGATAGAGATCCGGCGCCAGACGCCGATTGAGGCGCAGTTCCTCCTCGCAACAGAAGCGGCGCTTCTCCAGGGTGGAGAAGTCCAAAAACCCAAGGTCCAGCGGTTTCTTGAGCTTGTACGCATACTCACCGGCCAGTAGGACGTGGGAGATATGGGTCTCAAGATGCTCCACCTTGCCGACGGGATGGGGATAGGCCTCGGGGCTGAGGAGACCGGATACGAGTTGCGCCTGGTCGATCATGCTGGTGTTCTCCTTCGCTCGGGGCACTTCAGTGCCCACCTGCCGGACCCCGGCATCATGCCCACGAAAAATATCCACACTGGAGACGGGCCAGCGTGAAAGGGGAATCGACCGGGATCAATAAACCGCCGTATAGATGACCCGCCCGACCTCCTCGCCCCGGCTGAATCTTCCCTGCTTAGTAACGAGTAACCTGTCCGCATTCTACGCGAGCGGGGGTCACGAACGAAGGCAAGCGCCAAACCGGCGGGGTGCAAGGGCTTCCGAAAACGTTCGGTCTAGTTCACCCATCCGACAACCGAGGAGGACTCAATGGATATCCAACTGGCTGATATCACTCTGCACATCAAAGAATCTCTCGATCTAACGCACCGCGCC
>JAEHCY010000560.1 GCA_016880695.1 Chromatiaceae bacterium
AGCCCGGTCTCCTCCTCGATCAGCCGGTCGAAATCCTTCAGCAGGGCCCCGCCGCCCGTGATCACGATGCCACGCTCGGCCACATCCGCCCCCAGCTCGGGCGGTGTCTGCTCGAGGGCCGTGCGCACCGTGCCAACGATACCCGAGAGGGGCTCCTGGATGGCCTCGAGAATCTCGTTGCTGTTGAGGGTGAAGCTGCGCGGGATACCCTCGGCCAAATTGCGACCTTTGACCTCGATCTCCCGCACTTCGTTCCCAGGATAGGCGGAGCCGATCTCGGTCTTGATCCGCTCGGCGGTGGCCTCGCCGATCAGGGTGCCGTAATTGCGGCGCACGTAGTTGATGATGGCGTCATCGAAACGATCGCCGCCGATGCGCACCGAGCTCGAATACACGATGCCATTGAGCGAGATGACGGCCACCTCGGAGGTACCCCCGCCGATATCGAGCACCATGGAGCCGAGCGGCTCATCGACCGGCAGGCCGGCCCCCATGGCGGCCGCCATGGGCTCCTCGATCAGGTAGACCTCCCGGGCACCGGCACCCGCGGCCGACTCCTTGATCGCCCGCCGCTCCACTTGGGTCGACCCGCAGGGCACGCAGATCAGTACCCGCGGGCTCGGCCGAAACAGCCGGCTCTGATGCACCTTGTGGATGAAGTACTGCAGCATCTTCTCGGTGACGGTGAAATCGGCGATGACCCCCTCCTTGAGCGGGCGAATCGCCGTGATGTTCTTCGGCGTCCGGCCGAGCATCTGCTTGGCCTCCTCGCCCACCGCGACGACCGATTTCGAGCCACCCGCCCGATCCAGGCGGATCGCCACCACGGACGGCTCGTTGAGCACGATCCCCTGGCCGCGGGCATAAATGAGGGTGTTGGCGGTACCGAGATCGATGGAAAGATCGTTGGAGAAAAAACCTCGAATGCGTCGCAGGAACATGAGAATGGGCTTCCAGAAGGCGCCGGGAACCGGGCCGTTGATCAAGACCGCCCAAGGGCTTGGTCCGGGCGGGGCGAAACGCGTAATCTAACAACCCCTTTTGGCTTCAGCAAGGGAATACCCCCTGATCGGCGAACTGTGCTAGTTTCTTGCGACTCAGTGCAAACCAGATCAGATCCCCACAAAACCATGTCCCTTGACCGCTCCGACGTGGAAAAGATCGCCCACCTCGCCCGCCTGGCGGTGAACGCTGAGGAGGTGGCGGCCTACGCCCGGGACCTCTCCGAGATCCTCGATCTGGTGGCCCAGATGAACAACCTCGACACCGGCGGCGTCGAGCCCATGGCCCATCCGCTGCACATGGCGCAGCGCCTGCGCGCGGACGACGTCAGCGAGACCGATCAGCGGGAGTTGTTCCAGAGCATCGCCCCGCTCACGGAACGCGGCCTCTACCTGGTACCCAAGGTGATCGATTAGGGCTTCACCCCATCGAGCACCCCTGCGAGACATTAACCGCGGATGCACACCCAAACGATTACCGAGCTGGCGGCGGCCCTGCGAGTGGGCGGCTTCTCCAGCGTGGAGCTCACCCATCACTACCTCGAGCGCATCGAACGCCTCGACCCGCGGCTCAACGCCTTCATCACGGTGGTTGCGGATACCGCGCTGGAGGCCGCCGAGCAGGCCGATGCCCGGTTGCGCCGGGGCACCGGGGGGCCGCTCACCGGCATCCCCATCGCTCACAAGGACATCTTCTGCACCCGCGGAATCCGTACCAGTTGCGGCTCGCGCATGCTCGACAACTTCGTCGCCCCCTACGACGCAGGACTGGTGGAGCGATTGCAGGCGGCAGGAGCGGTGGTGCTGGGCAAGACCAACATGGATGAGTTCGCCATGGGCTCATCCAACGAAACCAGCTTCTACGGGCCGGTACGCAACCCTTGGGCGCTGAACTCCGTGCCCGGGGGGTCCTCGGGAGGGTCCGCCGCCGCGGTGGCCGCCCGCCTGTGCGCCGCCGCCACCGGCACCGACACCGGCGGCTCCATTCGTCAGCCAGCGGCGATGTGCGGCATCACCGGCATCAAACCCACCTACGGCAGAGTTTCCCGCTACGGCATGATCGCCTTCGCCTCCAGCCTCGACCAGGGCGGCCCCATGACCCGCAGCGCCGCCGACGCCGCCCTGCTGCTGCAGGCGATGGCCGGCTTCGACCCGCGGGACTCCACCTGCGTGGATCGGGCGGTACCCAACTACACCGCGAGCCTGGGCGAGGATCTCCATGGCCTGCGCATCGGGCTTCCCAAGGAATACTTTGGCGCCGGCCTCGACCCGGGAGTCGCCCGCTCCGTCGAGCAGGCGATCGCGGAGCTCGAGGGGCTGGGGGCAGTGGTGCGCGAGATCAGCCTCCCCAATAGCCCCCTCTCGGTGCCCACCTATTACGTGGTGGCCCCCGCCGAATGCTCCTCCAACCTGGCCCGCTACGACGGCGTGCGCTTCGGCCACCGGTGCACGGAGCCCCAGGACCTGGAGGACCTCTACAAGCGCTCGCGCACCGAGGGATTCGGCGCCGAGGTGAAGCGCCGCATCCTGCTCGGCACCTACGTGCTCTCGGCCGGC
>JAEHCY010000070.1 GCA_016880695.1 Chromatiaceae bacterium
GCAAAATCGCCGCCGTAGGTCCGCATGTGGTCGGCATCGATGTTGGTCACCACTGCAAGCACTGGCTGAAGGTAGAGAAACGAGGCGTCGCTCTCGTCGGCTTCGGCCACCAGGTACTTGCTTGTCCCGAGCCGGGCATGGGTACCCGCGCTGTTGAGCAGACCACCGATGACGAAGGTCGGATCCAGCCCGCCTTCCCCCAGCAGGCTCGCGATCAGGCTGGTGGTGGTGGTCTTACCGTGGGTTCCCGCCACGGCGATTCCGTGGTGGAAGCGCATGAGCTCGGAGAGCATCTCGGCGCGGGGTACCACCGGTATGCGCCGGGCGCGCGCCGCCTGGACTTCGGGGTTAGTGGCGTCGATGGCGCTGGACACCACTACCGCGTCGGCGCCGGTGGCGTTCTCCGCCGCATGCCCGATGGCGATGTGGGCACCCAGAGCAGTGAGCCGACGGATGGTGTCGGTCTCCTTTTGGTCCGAGCCGGAAACCTCGTAGCCCAGGTTCAGCATGACCTCGGCGATGCCGCTCATGCCGGCCCCACCGATGCCCACGAAATGCAGATGGCGCACGCGCCCCATCTGCTCGGCGCCGTAGCGATCCCGCGCCAGATCCCTCATCGCGCCACCTCCAGGCAAACCTCGGCAATGCGCGCCGCGGCATCGGTTCTGGCCAGACCGCGGGCACTCATGGCCATGCCCAGCAACCCCGCGCGGTCCGCACAAAGGGTCCGCAGAAGCCCCGCGAGCCCCTCCGCTGTGAGCTCCTGCTGCGCCACCACCCGGGCAGCACCCGCATCTTCCAAGAAGCGGGCATTCGAGCTCTGGTGATCGTCCACCGCGAAGGGGTAGGGAACCAGCACCGCACCGAGCCCCGCGGCGGCGAGTTCGGAGATAGTTAGAGCACCGGCCCGACACAGGGCCAGGTCGGCCCAGGCATAGGCCTCCGCCATGTCGGTGATGAAAGGGGTAACCTCTGCCTCCACCCCGCTCTGGCGGTAGGCCTCGATGGCGGCGGCGAGGGTACGCTCACCGGCCTGGTGGCGTACCTGGGGCCGCTCCGCTGGTGGGATCAGAGCAAGGGACTGGGGTACCCGCTCGTTGAGCGCCAGCGCGCCGAGGGAGCCGCCGAGCACCAGCAGCCGCGCCGGGGTCCCGCGCTGGGCGTAGCGCACCTCTGGTGCTGGGATCGCCGCGATCTCGGGGCGAACCGGGTTGCCGCTGGTCTCCACCCGGCTGCCGGTGCGGAAGCTGCCGGGAAACGCCTCGAATACGCGGGTAGCGACGTGCGCCAGCCAGCGGTTGGTGAGCCCGGGGATTCGGTTTTGCTCGTGGATCACCAGTGGGATACCCAGCAGGCGAGCCATCACTCCCCCGGGACCGGAGACGAAGCCGCCCATCCCGAGGACCGCCCCGGGACGGCGGCGGCGTAATACTCGAAGTGCCTCCAGCAGTGCCTTGCCCAGAGCCCAGGGGGCCTGCAGCCAGCGCTTCGCGCCGCTGCTGCGCAGCCCCTGCACCGCAATCCAGTCGATGGCAAATCCGCGCTCCGGAACCAGGCGCGCCTCGAGCCCCTGGTGGGTGCCGAGCCAACTGACCTCCGCGCCCCGCGCTCGCATCTCGCTGGCCACCGCCAGCGCGGGGAACACATGCCCTCCGGTCCCCCCCGCCATAACCAGAATCCGGTCTACCACGGGTCGCCCTCCCGGCTCACATCCGGAGGCGGGCTCAGCCGTCCTTCGTAGTCCACGCGCAGGAGCACGGCGATGACCAGGCAGGCAACGATGATGCTGTTGCTACCGTAGCTCATGAATGGGAGGGTCAGCCCCTTGGTGGGGAGCAGCCCGATATTGACCCCGACGTTGATGAATGCCTGGAGCGCCAACCAAAGGCCGAAACCGTAGCAGAGGTAGGCACCAAACCGGCGATCCTGCGCCTCGGCGGCGATGCCGATCTGGAACGCCCGGCGGCCGATAAAGGCAAACAGCGCGACAATGGCAAGCGTCCCCACCAGGCCGAACTCCTCGCCGACCACCGCCAGCAAGAAGTCGGTGTGAGCCTCCGGAAGGTAGAACTGCTTCTGGATACCGTTGCCCAGCCCCACGCCGAACCATTCGCCGCGCCCGAACGCAATCAGGGAGTTGGTGAGCTGAAACCCCTTGTTGTAGGGATCGGCCCAGGGGTCGGTGAAGGCGATGAGCCGTTGCAGACGATAAGGGGAGGTAATCATCAGCAGAATGAGAAGACCGACCACCGTTCCCAACAGGGCGGCGAACTGCCAGGCCAGTGCCCCACCGAGGAACATCAGCCCCAGCACCGTCGCCAACAGCACCGCTGCCGTCCCAAAATCAGGCTCGGCCACCATCAAGGCACTGGCCACGGCTACCAGT
Organism: Chromatiaceae bacterium; assembly: GCA_016880695.1. Lineage (GTDB taxonomy): Bacteria > Pseudomonadota > Gammaproteobacteria > Chromatiales > Chromatiaceae > JAEHCY01. The sequence continues at coordinate 2,387 of JAEHCY010000070.1, forward strand.
AGCATGGGCTTGAGGAAGCCGCTGAAGCTGTTGGTCACCTCTTGCTGGCGCCGCACCAGGTAGCCGGACACGAAAATCACGGTGAACAGCTTCATGAGCTCCGAGGGCTGGAGATTGAGGGGCCCGAGGGGGATCCAGCGAGTCGCGCCGTTGACGGTCCGGCCGATACCTGGAACCAAAACCAGGGCCAGCAGCACAATTCCAACCAGGAACAGCCGGAGGCCGACCCGCTCCCAGGTCTCGAGGGGGACCCGGAAGCACAGGATCCCCGCGCCAAGCCCCAGGCCCAGCGCCAGCATGTGACGCCAGACGTAGTGAAACGGGGCGCCAAAGCTCTTGTCGGCAATCGACAGCGAGGCCGAGGACACCATCATCAGGCCAAAGCCGAGCAGAAGCAGGACAGCGCCCAGCAGCCAGTAGTCGGGCTCGGCGGGCACAGCCGGCGCCTGGATGCGCCGCCTGGGTACATTTGCAGCCGCTGCCGTCATTCCGACAACCCTCGCACCGCCGCCATGAACACCTCGCCCCGCTGCTGGTAATCGCGAAACATGTCGAAGCTGGCGCAGGCCGGAGACAGCAGCACATGATCCCCGGGTCGCGCCAGTGCGTCCGCAAGCGCCACTGCCTGCTCCAGGCTGGACGCCCTCACCAGATCCGCACCGCCGCGCAGGACCGCTTCGATCTGAGGCGCGTCGCGACCGATGAGCACCACCGCCCGGGCGGTTCGCTCCACTACGGGCCGGAGATCACCGAAGTCCGCGCCCTTACCGTCGCCACCTGCGATCAGCACGGCACGGCCGCTGCCACTGGGGTCGTGCAACCCTTCCAAGGCGGCGATCGTGGCCCCCACGTTGGTACCTTTGGAGTCGTTGTACCAACGCACCCCATGCCGCTCCCGCACCCGCTGGGTCCGGTGGGCAAGCCCCTCGAAACGGCGCACGCATTCCAGCATCACTGCCCGGGGTAATCCGCAGGCCTCGCCCATTGCCAGGGCGGCCAGCGCGTTGGCAAGATTGTGACGTCCGGCCAGAGCGACCTCCGAGACCGGCAGCAGGGGCTCGGACCCTCGGGACAGCCAGGGCTCATCCGCGTGCTGCACGAGCCCGTAGTCGGCCTCGCCGGGAGAACCCAGGGTAAATCCCCGTACCTTCTGCGCCGCCGAAACCATGAGGGTCACCCGAGGGTCGTCACGATTGACGACCGCTACCTCAGCGTTGTGGTAGATACGCGCCTTCGCCGCCGCATAGGCATCGAGGGAGGGATAGCGATCGAGGTGGTCGGGTGAGAGGTTGAGCACAGAGGCCACCCGGGCGCGCAGGGAGTCGGTGGTCTCGAGTTGGAAGCTGGAGAGCTCCACGACATAGAGCTTTATCGAGTCCGCCAGCAGGTCGAGCACCGGGTCACCCAGGTTACCCCCCACCGCGACCTCCACACCGGCGGCCCGCGCCATCAAGCCGAGTAGACTGGTGACCGTACTCTTGCCGTTGGAGCCAGTGATGGCCGCGATGGGTGCGCGGGCATTGCGGGCAAACAGCTCGATATCTCCAAGAACCGGTGCCCCGCGGGCAAGCGCTTCCTGGATCAGGGGGTGGGCCACCGCGACCCCGGGGCTCACCACCAACAGCCCAGCCGCGCGAAACACCTCCGGCGGGAACCCACCGACAAACACCGCCACGCCGGGGAGGTCCCGCTGCAGCTCCTCAAGCGCGGGGGGGCGCTCGCGGCTGTCCGTTACGGCGACCTGGTGGCCTTGGGCGACGAGATAGCGGGCGCACGACAGCCCAGTCTTCCCCAGGCCGACCACCAGGGTCTTGTAGGAAGGTGCTTGCGCCGCTGCAGCCTGCGTTGCCATCTTGAGTCAGCGAATCTTCAGGCTCGCGAGCCCGATCAGGACCAGGATGAAGGTGACGATCCAGAAGCGGACGATCACTCGCGGCTCGGGCCAGCCCTTGAGCTCGAAGTGGTGGTGTAGGGGCGCCATGCGGAAGACACGCCGGCCGGTGAGCTTGAAGGAGGCGACCTGAATGACCACCGAGAGGGTCTCCATGACGAACAGCCCCCCCATGATGAAGAGCACCAACTCCTGGCGTACCACCACGGCCACCAGCCCGAGCGCCGCCCCCAGCGCCAGGGCGCCCACGTCCCCCATGAACACCTGTGCCGGATAGGTGTTGAACCAGAGAAAGCCCAAGCCCGCCCCCACCAAGGCCCCGCAGAACACCACCAGCTCCCCACTGCCCGCTAGGTGAGGGATCTTGAGATAGTTGGCAAAGTCGGCGTGGCCCGAGGCATAGGCGAAGATCCCCAGCGCCCCCGCCACCATAACGATGGGCAGCACCGCGAGCCCGTCCAGGCCGTCCGTAAGGTTCACCGCGTTACTTGACCCCACGATCACGAAATAGGCGAGGAGCACGAAGCCAGGCCCGAGCTGCAGCGAGACATCTTTAAAATAGGGGATGAGAAGCGCCGTCTCGGCGGGCAAACGAACCCCCAGGTACAACACCAGCGCCGCCACGGCGCCCACCAGGGACTGCAACAGGTACTTGTAGCGCGCGGGCAGACCCTTGGGATCCTGCAGCACCAACTTGCGGTAGTCGTCGAGCAGCCCGATGGCGCCAAAGAGCAGGGTCACGGTCAGCACCAGCCAGATATAGCGGTTGGAGATGTCGGCCCACAGCAGGGTGGCCACCGTCACGGCCACCAGGATCAGGGCGCCCCCCATGGTGGGAGTACCGGCCTTGGAGAGGTGACTCTTGGGGCCATCGTCCCGCACCGTCTGTCCGATCTTGTAGTTGGTCAGGCGCCGGATCATGGCGGGCCCCACCAGGAAGGCAATCACCAATGCCGTCAGCACCCCCAGGATGGCCCGCAGGGTCAGGTAGTGGAAGACAAAGAAGGCATTGTCCCAGCGTGCGAGAAAATCAGTGAGATACAGCAGCATGGTTAGCCCCCGGCCTCGGCGCTCAGGGCTTGGACCACCTGCTCCATACCCGCACTGCGCGAACCCTTCACCAGCACCAGGTCACCGGCGCCAAAAAGCCCCTGCAGCGCCGCGAGCATTGCATCCCGGTCGGTGAACGACATTCCGCCAGCGCCAAAGGCCACCGCCGCCAACTGGCTCTGGGGCCCGACAGCGACGAGGTGATCGAGTCCCGCGCGCCGCGCCATCTCCCCCACCGCCCGATGCAGCTCGCCCGATTCCGGCCCCAGCTCGGCCAGGTCGCCGAGGACCAGCCAGCGGCGCCCCGACTGCGCCGCGAGAACCTCGACCGCGGCGCCGACCGAGTCGGGATTGGCGTTATAGGTATCGTCGATCAGGCGCAGGCCCCGCTGTCCGGCGCGGGGTTGCAGCCGGCCGGCCACTGGCCTCACTCCGGCAAGTCCCGCGGCGATGGCCTCGGGCGCGATCCCGAGTGTGCCCGCAACCGCCACCGCCGCCAGGGCGTTGCGCACGTTGTGCCGCCCAGCGAGAGAGATCGCGAGCGGGAAGCTCCCCCAGGGGGTCTCCGCCAGGAACGTGGTGCGGAAACCTCCCTTGTCCCAGACCGAAGACATCGCCTCGGGGTGGGAGCGGATCTCTGCCTGGGCCGTGAGCCCGAAGGTGATCACCGGCCGGCTCCCGGCAAGCTCGCGCCACAGACCGGTCCAGGGAGAGTCCGCGGGGACCACAACTGGCCGCCCGGCCGGCAAACCCTCAAGGATTTCCCCCTTACCCCGGGCCACACCTTCCTCGCTACCGAAACCTTCGAGATGGGCGCGCCCAGCGTTGGTGATCAGACCCAGATCGGGGGAGGCAAGGGCAGTCAGATAGGCGATCTCCCCCGCATGATTGGCCCCCATCTCGAGCACCAGGTGCTCCTCATCACGGGCCCGAAGCAGGGTCAGCGGCATCCCCAGATCGTTGTTAAGATTGCCCTGGGTGACCAATACTCGACCGACCCGACCAAGAATCGCCCCGATCATCTCCTTGCAGGTGGTCTTGCCGTTACTGCCGGTCAGGGCCACCACGCGCCCGGGGAGGCATCCTCGCCAGCCCGCAGCCAACCGGCCCAGCCCCACGCGGGTGTTCTCAACCAGGACCTGCGGCAGCCCCCCCGCCACCGGGCGGTTGACTAGGGCGGCGACCGCACCGGCCGCCTGCGCCTGGGGCAGGTAGTCATGGCCATCGAACCGCTCTCCGCGCAGCGCCACGAACAGCTCGCCGGGGCGTACCCGCCGGCTGTCGATGGTGACGCCCTCGATCGGCACCGCCGCGCCCAGGAGGCAACCACCGACCCAGTCCGCGGCCTGCTCGAGGGTGAACATCATGCCTCGCCCCTGCGCTCGCTCAGGGCCGCGATGACCTCAGCGCGATCGCTGAAGACCACCTTGAGGTCACCCACCTGTTGGCTGGTCTCGTGGCCCTTACCCGCCACCAGAACCACATCCTCAGCCCCCGCCTCCCCCAGAGCCCAACGGATCGCCGCCGCCCGGTTGCGCTCTACCTTGGCTCGGTGGGGCTCGCGCATCCCCGCGAGGATGTCGGCAAGGATGACCGCGCCGTCTTCCCGCCGCGGGTTGTCGTCGGTGAGGATCACCTGATCGGACAGTCGCTCCGCCGCGCGCCCCATCTCAGGCCGTTTGCCCCGATCACGCTCGCCGCCGCAACCAAACACCGTTATTAACCGCCCCGCCGCATGGCGCTGCAGAGTCGCCATCACCTGCTCCAGGGCGTCTGGGGTATGGGCGTAATCCACCACCACCAGGGGCCCCCCGACCCCACCAAAGCACTCCATGCGCCCAGCAACCCCGCGCAGCCCCGCCAGGCGCTGGAGGATCAACGGCAGCTCGAGCCCCTGCGCCAGCAGGGTGGCGCAGACCGCGAGGAGATTGCTGGCATTGAAGGCACCGAGCAGTCCAACCTCCAGCTCGCCGCTACCCGCGCTGCTGTGGATCTCCAGACGCAGCCCGCGCGGCAGAAGCTCGAGCTGCTCGCCCCAGGCCCAGACCGCCGCCCGCGGCGGGCGCCTCCCGGTATCCTGCAGCCCGTAGACGCCAACCGCCACCTCGGGGGAAAGTGCGCCCAGCATCCGCCGGCCGGTCTCGTCGTCCCAGTTGAGCACCGCGTGGCGCAGCCCGGGAGTGAGGAAGAGCCGGCGCTTGGCGGCCGCATAGGCCCCCATGTCCTGGTGATAGTCCAGATGATCGCGGCTGAGGTTGGTGAACACCGCCGTCGAGAAGTGCACGGACTCCGCGCGCCCCTGATCGAGGGAATGGGACGACACCTCCATGGCGACCGCCGCGCTTCCTTCATCGCGAAACCCCGCGAGAATGGCCTGCAGGGTGACGGGGTCCGGTGTGGTGTGGGTCAGGGGCCGCAGGCTACCCGGGGTCCCATAGCCCAGGGTACCGATCAGACCGCAGGCGCGGCCCGGTCCCAGGGCTTGTGCCAGATAGTGGGTGACGCTGGTCTTGCCGTTGGTGCCGGTGACACCGATCACCTCGAGGTCCGCGCTCGGGTCCCCGAAGAAGCGGGCTGCCAGCGCACTTGCCCGCGCGCTGAGCCCATCCACCGGGATGAGGGGCACCTGCAGTGTACGGGAGAGCGCCGCCAGCCTCTCCTCTGCCCACTCGGGGTCGGGCTCGTAGGCCACCGCGCCGGCACCCCTCAACACCGCCCCCTCGGCATAGCGGAGCCCGTGGACCGAGCCCCCGCGGCAGGCGAGAAACAGCTCCCCCGGTGCCACCCGCCGGCTGTCCAGGGTCAGTCCGCCAACGGGACGGTCCTGGACCAGGCTCACCTGGGCCCAGCCGTCGAGGAGCCCGCGCAGGGACCAGGCGTGCTCGCGGATCGGCGCCGCCATCATCGGGTCGGCTCCACGCCGGCGAGGCGGGGGGATCCTTCCTCGACCTGATCCGGCGGGATGTTGAGCAGGCGCACCGCGTCCACCATCACA
>JAEHCY010000071.1 GCA_016880695.1 Chromatiaceae bacterium
ACCCGGGTGATCTGACCGATGAGGCGGGCGATCTTGTGCCGATCAGCGATCGGCAACGAGCCGTAAACGGAGGGCACGACGTAGACCACCCGATCGAGGGTGGAAATGCGGCTCTGACCAATGACCGCACCGTGGGCCTCCAGCAGCAACCGCCCGGGGTCGATCCGGGCCGGCGGGTTGGCGATGGTGCCCGCCTCGCGCACCTGGAACGGTCGGCACTGCAACAGATTGATCTTGTAGCGCTTCTTGCCGACCACGTTGACGGTGAACTCCACGTCGACCGGGTAGTCGTAGGCCTGCTGCAGGGTCTTGAGCCTCTCCCGCATATCGTCGACGAAGGAGGTGCCCCGCAGCAGTTGCTCGAAGGTCAGCACCCAGGGGAAAACATCCGGCATACCCCTCTCCCGCGCCCGCTGCTCGAGGGCCTCGTCCAGGGAGGCCAGCATGTGCAGCGGCAAGTCAGGGCTCTGCCGGGCCAGATCGGCGAATTGCCGGGTGGTGAGCTGGTTGTCCTCCAGATCGAGCACGTCGATCCGCTTCTGGGAATACTGGCGCACGCTGTCGAAGTTGCTCTCCGGCCGTCGCTCCGGGTCACTGAGCGATACCACCCGGGTGTAATCGTCGTCGGAGCGATCCACCGCTCGGGTCCCAAGCCCCATCACCAGCCGCACCATGCCCGCGCTCGGGTCGATCTGCTCGCTCCAGACGTAGGGATTGAAGGAGAGGCCAACGCCGGCGATGTGCGGGAAAAACAGGTTCCCCTGCTGTATCCCGGACACCCGCTGCACCAGGAGCGCCATCTGTTCGTCGCGATCGAGAATCCCGCGTCGGGCCCGGTATTGCAGCGCCCGCTCGCTCATGGTGCTGGCGTAGATGGTGCGCACCGCGGACAAGAGATCGTCCAGGCGCTTCTCGCGCGGGCCCTGATTGACGCAGAACACGCTGTCGTACTTGCCGGCAAAGGCGTTGCCGAAGTTGTCCTCGAGCAGGCTGCTCGAGCGCACGATGATGGGCGACTGGCCGAAGTAATCCAGCATGTCGGAGAACTGCTGGAGGATGTAGTCGGGGAAATCGCCGCGCAGGATGCGCCGCCGCGCCGTCTCGGCCCCGTCGAGGAAGGTGGCGGGATTCTTCTGTTTCTCGCGCACCCACCAGCAACCGTTGCGTACCAGAAAGGTGTAGAACACATCCGAGCCGACGAAGAAGGAGTCGTGGATCTCCAGCAGGTCGTTCCAGCGTGGCAGGGTCCGCTTCAGAATGGCCCGCGCCACCAGTACACCGACGGTCTTGCCCCCGATCAGGCCGGTTCCGATCATCCGCCCCTTGATGCCCAGGATGTCGTTGAGAGTCAGGTAGCGCTCGGCCAGTCGCATCACCCGCTCATCGCGCGACACCGTCATGCGCAGGGTCTGCTGCAACAGACTGCGCGCCAGGTCGACGACATGCAGGTTGCTGCGCTCGGCCGCCACCACCTCCGCAGCCTCGAGGAAGGTGCGGTTCCAGATATCGAGTCTGGGGTCGTTGGTCTTGAGCCCGGTCCAGGGCACCAGGGTGAGGATCTCCGAGATGGTGGTGCTGTCCGCCACCGGGAGGAAGTCATCGCCGCGCCAGACATGCAGCATGTGCATGGTGGGCGAGTAGCGCTGCTGGACCTTCAGCGGCCGAACATAGAGCTCTCCCTGATGCCGGTAGACATCATTGAACAGTTGGGTGGTATCGAGGATCGGGGCGGTGGCATGGAACGAATGATGGCCGCGCAGCAGCGCGAAGTAGGCCACGGTTTCCAGATCGTACAGATAGGGGCAGGTCAGCATGAAGAAGTTGCCCAGCATCTGATCGCTGTACCAATCCGCCACCAGATCCGATAGGCAATCGAAGACGTAGTAGGCGCCGCGACCGGTCTGCTCGATGGTGTCGTGAATGGCGGTCAGGAACGGCTCGAAGCCCTCGCCGGGGTCCACCACCTGCACCACGACACCCGGTCCCTCGGCCACCAGCGCCGCATGCCGGGCGAAATGGAAATACACGAGCTTGCGGCCCTTGTCGCGCGCGTACCGGCAGAAGGGCTCGACCAGCGGCGTGTAGTCGTCAATGCTGTCGACCTGCCAGACGATGTTGTCGCCCGCCATCACTCCCCGGAAGACCCGGTCCAGACCCGCGAGCCCTGTGCTCACCTGCGCATCGATCGCCGCCATCTAGCTCTCCTGTGGTTGAGCGGTAGGTGGAGTGCGGATGGCCGTTTCCGATCGGTCACCGCCCGCCACCATTCCGGAGTTTCTTGTGAAACCTGCTTGTATTCGCCCGGTGGACCGGGCCCCACGCCGGTGCAATCCTACCCCAATCGGGTAGCGATCACCGCCCCCTTAGCCGCAATCCTCGCGCGGGCGACGCCGCGATTGCCCGAGACGCCCATTCCAGGGCTCCCATGCACTTCGAGGCGCATTAGGCAAGACAAATTTTTTGGTTTGCCGGCGCCGAAAGCGGTAAACTCCCGCCGCTTCAGCGGGGGCATCCCCCGGGGCCGGCCTTCGTGCGTCTCAACACTTTTCACCCAAGGAAAACATCCTGATGTCCACCTATATCCACGATACGATCAACTACCTCCGACAGACCAGCCCGGCGCAGGACGAATTCTACCAGGCGGCCGAGGAGGTCCTCTCCTCGCTGCGGCCGCTGCTCGACCGCAATCCCAAGTACCAGAAGCACAACATTATCCAGCGCATCGTCGAACCCGAGCGGCAGATTCTGTTTCGCGTCGCCTGGGTCGACGACCGGGGCAACGTGCAGGTCAACAAGGGCTACCGCATTCAATTCAACTCCGCGATTGGCCCCTACAAGGGCGGCCTGCGCTTCCACCCCAACGTCACCGCCGGCACCATCAAGTTCCTGGGCTTCGAGCAGATCTTCAAGAACTCCCTGACCGGATTGGCCATCGGCGGCGCCAAGGGCGGCTCCAACTTCGACCCCAAGGGCAAGTCCGACAACGAGATCATGCGCTTCTGCCAGTCGTTCATGACCGAACTGTTCCGCCATGTCGGCGACACCATCGACGTGCCGGCCGGCGACATCGGCGTGGGTGGCCGCGAGATCGGCTACCTCTACGGCCAGTTCAAGCGCTTGACCGGCCGCTACGAAGGCGTGCTGACTGGCAAGGGCCTGAGCTGGGGCGGCTCGCTGGCGCGCACCGAGGCCACCGGCTACGGCGCGGTCTATTTCGCCCAGAACATGCTGGCCGAGCGCGGCGACTCGCTGGAAGGCAAGGTTTGCACGATCTCCGGTTCTGGCAACGTCTCCATCTACACCGTCGAGAAGCTCTATCAGGTCGGCGCCAAGCCGGTCACCGTCAGCGACTCCAACGGCATGATCTATGACAAGGACGGCATCGACCTGCAGCTGCTCAAGCAGGTCAAGGAGGTCGAGCGGGCCCGTCTCACCCGATATGCCGAGCAGCGGCCCGGTGCGGTCTACACCCCGGCGGAGGACTACCCCGCCGGTTGCAATGGGGTCTGGAGCGTGCCCTGCGCCGCCGCCTTCCCCAGCGCCACCCAAAACGAGGTGAGCGAGGAAGACGCGAAAACCCTGCTCGGAAACGGTTGCATCTGCATCTCCGAGGGCGCCAACATGCCCTCCAACCAGTCGGCGATCGATGCCTTCCTGGCCTCCGGGATTGCCTACGGGCCAGCCAAGGCCGCCAACGCCGGTGGTGTAGCCACCAGCCAGTTGGAAATGAGCCAGAACGCCAGCATGTTGCAGTGGAGCTTCGAGGAAGTGGACGCCAAGCTCAAGCGGATCATGGAGAACATCTACCGCACCGCCAGCGAGACTGCCAAGGAATTCGGCGCACCCGGCAACCTGGTGCTCGGCGCCAATATCGCCGGGTTCCGCAAGGTGGCCGACGCCATGATCGATCAGGGCGTGGTGTGATCCCTGGCTGAGCGCTGATGTCGCCGGTCTGGTAATC
>JAEHCY010000561.1 GCA_016880695.1 Chromatiaceae bacterium
ATGGTAGCAGCGAGGCACGGGAAACAACATGCTCGGGTGATCTTGCCTGGGGTGCGCAGGGAGGCGCGGGCCTGGGTGTCGTCGTCTTTCAGGGACCGCGGGGAACCGCTCGGTCTCCCGCAGCGGGGGGACCCTGCAGTGCCTGCTCCGGTCTCGCGCCGCAACGAGTGCGTCCGTCGTTGCGATCCGGACAAGCTACGCGCCTGAGCAGGAATCGCCTAGAATCCGGAGTCATCACCTTCTTTCGATGCCGCGGTACGCAATCCCCGATGGCAGAGCCCGCTGACCGGCACGCGACCTACGAAGACATCCTGGGCGTCCCGCCCGAGCTCGTGGCGGAGATCCTGGGAGGCCGCCTGGTCACCCATCCGCGCCCGGCGCCGCGGCATACCCTGGCAGGCTCCTCCCTCGGCGACGAGCTGGTGGGTCCTTTCCAGAAGGGTCGAGGCGGTCCCGGCGGCTGGTGGATACTGGACGAGCCGGAGCTGCACCTGGGCGCCGACCTGCTGGTGCCCGACATCGCCGGCTGGCATAGGGAACGACTGCCGAGGCTACCGGAAACCGCCTGGTTTGAGATCGCGCCGGACTGGGTCTGCGAAATCCTCTCCCCCTCCACCGCCCGCGACGACCGCGTGGTGAAGATGCCCATCTACGCTCGCGCCGGGGTCGGCCATATCTGGCTGATCGACCCTGACCTGCGCACCCTGGAGGTCTACGCCCTGGAGTCGGGGCGTTGGGTCCTGCTGGAAAGCCACCGCGACGACGCCCAGGTCGCCCCGCCGCCGTTCGGCGCCATCGAGATCGACCTCGGGGATCTCTGGGCCTGAAAGCCAGCGCCGAGGGGGAGCTGCCGCCCCGCCCTCTCGCTCCCAGGCTCCGGAGACTGGGCAAGAATTTGTGGTTGGGCTGAGGAACCAAGCCCAACGCAGGGAGCCAGGTAACCCGCTGAATGTTGGGCCTCCTTCGTCGGCCCAACGGGTTCTGCAAAATGCCAGGTCTTGGCGTCCTTGGCCAAGGCCATGACCTCTGGGGATGGGTAGGCGCGCGCGGACAGCCGCCAGACGGTGCGCATACCCCAATCGGTTCAGATGCCAAGTCATGGCGCGAAAGCCGCCGATCTAGGGTCGGCTGCCCGTGGGGGCCTGCCCCGGAAGGTCAGCAGTGGTCGGCGGTTGTCGCCCCTGAAGGCGGATGCGCAGGGCCAGGTCGTTGCGGGAGTCGGCGTGGGCGAGGGCATCTTCGAGGCTGATGCGGCCGCTCTGGTAGAGGCTGAACAGGGACTGATCGAAGGTCTGCATGCCATGGACGTCGCTTTGCTCCATCGCATCCTTGACCGCGCGCACCTCCCCCTTTTTGATCAGCTCGGCCACATAGGGTGAGAGCAGCATGATCTCCACCGCCGGAATGCGGCCACCCTGGGTATGGGGCAGCAGCCGTTGGGAGACCACGGCGATCAGGTTCAACGACAGGTCCATGTAGATCTGCCGGTGAGCGCTGTCGGGGAAGAAGTTGATGATCCGCTCCAGGGCCTGGTTGGCATTGTTGGCGTGCAGGGTGGACAGGCACAGATGCCCCGTCTCGGCGTAGGCGATGGCCGACTGCATGGTGTGGGCATCGCGGATCTCACCGATGAGGATCGCATCGGGGGCCTGGCGCATGGCGTTCTTCAGGGCATTCTCGTAGGAGAGGGTGTCGATCCCCACCTCGCGCTGGTTGACGATGGACTTCTGGTGGTGATGCAGGAACTCGATGGGGTCCTCGATGGTGAGGATGTGGCCGGAGAGGTTGCGGTTACGCTGGTCGATCATCGCCGCCAGGGTGGTGGATTTCCCCGAGCCGGTGGCCCCGACCACCAGCACCAGCCCTCGCGGCCGCACCACCAGCTCGTTGAGGATCGGCGGGAGGTTGAGCTCGGCAATCGAGGGGATCTCCTCCTTGATATGGCGGATGGCGATGGCCACCGACCCCCGCTGGCGGAACACATTGACGCGGAATCGGCCGATGTCCTCGAAGGAGATCGCCAGATTGCCCTCCAGGGTGGCCTCGAAACCCTGCACCTGATCCTGGTTGAGGAGCGAATAGGCGAGCTCCCGCACCCCGTCGCTCTTGAGCACGACATCGCCAACCGCATGGGTGACACCGTCGATCTTGATCCCGACCCGGGTATCGGCGCTGAAGTAGAGGTCGGAGGCGTGCCTCTGCACCATCAAGCGAAGATAGGGGGTGATATCCATGGGCGGTTGCGCCATTTTTCTGCTCGGATGCCGGGGAGAGGTTTCTCGATCCTAAGGGACACCGGCCCCTTTGTGAAGCGGCGTCGCGAAGATCCTCTTCCCCCGGACAGCGGGGCGGTGGGAGGCTACCGGGGCCCCCGTTTGGTCAGTAGTAGACGGCGGTGACCCGCCAGTCGAGGCCATCGAGCCGCAGCTGCAGATATAGCGGCCTCTGGCCCGGGTCGCCAAGCCGGACGAAGAAACGGTCATAGGCGTCGAAGAATGCATAGCTCACCTGGGGCAGGAACCCTCCGCCGCTGCCCGCTGCGCACTTCCCGAGCAACTGGGAGCGCACCCACTCCAGGGTGACCAGCCGCTCGACGGCGCTACTCCCGAGCCGGCGGATGCCCTCCTGGAGCCAGTCGACGAAGGCGTTGGACACCTCACCCACCGCGCTCTGCGCATCGCGGTTGAGCTTGCGGGTGATCTCGCGGCGCACGGCCTCGATATCCACGAGCTGCCCGAGTGCCGGCCGGTCGTCCGCCAGCAGGGCCCCATTGAGCTGCTGGAGGATGGCGTACGGCCAGACCAGATAGGCCAGGGAGAGCACCAGGAAGGCTGCAACCGCCAGTTTTTTCATGACCGCCTCGCGTGCAAGGCCGCGATTGTAGCGGAAACCTCCAACGCTGGCGCAGGGCGTCAGCCGAGCTTGGCCTGCAGCGCCTCGAGCGCTTCGCAGGCACTGAGCCAGGCGGTCTCTGCATCTTCCGCGGAGCGATCCAGTGCCCGCTTCGCCTCGATCAGTGCCAGCAGCTCCGGCTTGTTCTCGTCGCGATAGAGCTCGGGGTGGGCCAACTGCGCGGCGAGTGTCTGCTGGCGCTGGGCGAGCTCCGCCAGCTGCCGCTCTGAACGATTGAGGGCCTCGCGCAGGGGGGCAAGGCGGCGCCGATCCTCCGCGTCGCGGCGGCGGCGGTCTCGGCGCTCATCGGCGGTGTGGGCCCCACGCGGCTCGCTGAGGAGGTCGTTCGCCCCTTGGGTCTCCCGGCGAGTCAACCAGGCGGCGTAATCTTCGAGCGCGCCGTCGAACGGCTGCACCCGCCGATCGTGCACCAGCAGCAGTTGATCGGTGGTGATGCGCAGCAGGTGGCGGTCGTGGGAGACCACCACCAGCCCGCCCTCGTAGGCCTGCAGGGCCTCGCTCAGGGCCAGGCGCATCTCGAGGTCGAGGTGGTTGGTCGGCTCATCGAGCAGGAGCAGATTGGGGCGTTGCCAGATGACGAGGGCAAGCGCCACCCGCGCCTTCTCTCCGCCGGAGAAGGGCGCCACCGGGGCGAGGGCGTCGTCGCCGGTAAACCCCAGACTGCCGAGGAAGTCCCGCAGGGTCTGCTCGCTGGCCAGGGGGTCCAGCCGGCGCAGGTGCTCAAGGGGGCTCTCGGCGAGGCGCAGTTGCTCGACCTGATGTTGGGCGAAGTAGCCGATGCGCAGGTCCTGGGCGGGCAGTCGGTGCCCGTTGAGGGGCGCCATGACCCCCGCGAGCAGCTTGATCAGGGTGGACTTGCCCGCCCCGTTGGGGCCGAGGAGGCCGATACGGTCCCCCGGGGCGAGGGCCAGGTTCACCCCCTCGAGGACCGCGAGCGCGGCGTAGCCCGCGCGCGTTTCCTCGAGTCGTATCAGAGGGTGGGGGAGGCGCTCCGGGGGCCGAAAGGCGAAGCGGAAGGGCGAGTCCACGTGGGCGGGGGCGATGAGCTCGAGGCGCTCAAGGGCCTTGAGCCGGCTCTGGGCCTGGCGCGCCTTGGTGGCCTTGGCGCGGAAGCGCTCGACGAAGCGGCGGACCTGTGCCACCTCTTGCTGTTGTTTGGTGTAGGCGGCCTGCTGTTGGCTGAGCTGCTCGGCGCGCTGGCGCTCGAAGGCGGAGTAGTTGCCGGGGTAGAGCCGGATACGCCCCTCGGCGATGTGCAGGGTGGCGGCGGTGACCGCGTCCAGGAAGTCCCGGTCGTGGGAGATCAGGAGCAGGGTGCCGGGATAGTCCCGCAACCAGCCCTCGAGCCAGATCACCGCATCGAGGTCGAGGTGGTTGGTGGGCTCGTCGAGGAGCAGGAGCTCCGAGCGGCACATCAGGGCCTGGGCTAGATTGAGCCGCATGCGCCAGCCACCCGAGAACCGGCTGACCGGGAACGCCTCTTCTCCCGGTTGGAAGCCCAGACCATGCAGGAGCCTGGCCGCGCGGCTGGGGGCGGTATAGCCGCCCACCGCCTCGAGCCGGGCATGCAGCTCGGCCAGTCGCGGTCCGTCTCCGTCGGTCTCGCTGGCCTCGATGGCCTCCCGGAGGGCCACCAGCTCCTGGTCGCCGGCCATGACGAAGTCGAGTGCGGGCTCCTCGGTGGCTGGCATCTCCTGGGCCACGTGGGCGATCTCGACGCGGCCCGGCAGGTCGAGATCGCCCGCGTCGGGTTGGATCTCGCCTTGCACCAGGGCGAACAGGCTGGACTTGCCGCAACCGTTGGCACCAACCAGCCCCACCTTCTGACCGCTGTAGAGGGTCAGGCTGACCTCCTCGAACAGGAGCTTGCCGCCGCGGCGCAGGCTGAGGTTGCGAAACGTCAGCATGCGCGGCGGCGACGGATTCTGCTCGGGGTGGTTCGGCTCATGGCCTGCCCGGGCCGCTGCGGTCGAGGCGCCGGTAGCCGATCGCCTCGCTCAGGTGGGTAAGACCGATCGTTGCTCGGCCTTCGAGGTCGGCAATGGTGCGCGCCACCTTGAGCACCCGGTGGTAGGCCCGGGCGGACAGTCCGAGCCGATGCAGGGCCTGCTCCAGGAGCTGGCGGCCCTGGGTGTCGAGCGCGCATTCCCGCTCTATCTCCCGGGGGGTGAGGGCGTGATTGGGTTTGCCAGCGCGCTGCAACTGTAGCGATCGCGCCTGGCACACCCGCTCGCGCACCGCCGCGCTGGACTCGCCACCGCCAACCCGCGGGGCCGCGAGGACCGCGGCGCTCAGACGGGGGACCTCGACGTGCATGTCGATGCGGTCGAGCAGGGGGCCGGAGAGTCGGCCCCGGTAGCGGCTGACCTGCTCGGCGGTGCAGTGGCAGCGACCCGAGGGGTCCCCCAGGTAGCCGCAGGGGCAGGGATTCATCGCCGCCACCAACTGGAACCGGGCGGGAAAGGACGCCTGGCGGGCCGCGCGGGAGATGTGCACCACCCCCGATTCGATCGGCTCGCGCAGGACCTCTAGTACCCTGCGGTCGAATTCGGGCAGCTCATCGAGAAATAGCACCCCGAGGTGGGCGAGGGAGATCTCGCCCGGGCGTGGATCGCTGCCGCCGCCGACCAGGGCCACCGCCGAGGCGGTGTGATGGGGAGCGCGAAAGGGTCGCTCGAGCCAGTGTTGCGGGTCGAAGGGCTCGCGATCGTTGATCGAGCGCACGCTGGCGGTCTCTAGGGCCTCATCGTCGGTGAGGGGTGGCAGGATTCCCGGCAATCGGTTCGCCAGCATGGACTTACCGGTGCCCGGCGGACCGACGAAGAGCAGACTGTGGCCCCCGGTGGCGGCAATCTCCAGGGCCCGTTTGGCGTGCTCCTGGCCGCGAACCTCGGCGAGGTCGGGGTATTCTGGGAGGGGGCGGGCGGGGGTGCTGTTGTGGAAGGGCGCGAGCGGTGCCGCACCGGTCAGGTGAGCGCTGACCTCCAGCAAATGCTGGGCGCCATAGACCTCCAGACCTTCCACTAAGGCGGCCTCGGTAGCATTCTCCCGCGGCAGGATCAGGGCGCGACCGGCGCGGTGGGCCGCCAGGGCGGCGGCCAGGACGCCGGTGACGGGTCGCAGCGTTCCGGAGAGGGCGAGCTCGCCCAGGCATTCGAAGCGCTCCAACCGGCGGGCATCGATCTGACCCGAAGCGCCCAGGATGCCGAGCGCGATGGGCAGGTCGAAACGGCCGCCCTCCTTGGGGAGGTCCGCGGGGGCGAGATTCACCGTGATGCGGCGGGCGGGGAACTCGAAGCGGGTGTTGAGCAGCGCGCCGCGGACGCGGTCCTTGCTCTCCCTCACCGCCATCTCCGGGAGCCCGACGATGGAGAGCGCCGGCAGTCCATTGGAAAGATGCACCTCCACCGTGACTTGGGGGGAGTCGATACCCTGTTGGGCGCGACTGTAGAGCACGCACAGGGCCATGACTCACTCCCCGCCTTGGTAAGATCTCAGGACTTAGAGCGAGCTCACTGCGGGAGCCCTTCACGCGGCGGCCTCACGGTGCGGCCTCCACCGACCGGCCCGATAGGCCTCGGGGGAACCCTGTGGGCGCCTCTGCCTCGGGCCGATCGCGACAAGGGCGTCACGGTCTCAGGGTTCCTGTTTCCCGCTCACCCCCAGCCGCGCCTCGATCTCTCCAAGGCGCGTCTCGAGGGCCTCGAGCCGCTGCCGGGTGCGCAACAGCACGGCGCTTTGGACGTCGAACTGCTCGCGGGTGACGAGATCGAGCCTGCCGAGCCCGGCCTCCAAGGCGGCCCGCAGGCTGCGTCCAATGTCTTCCTGGAAGGCGAGGAACGTCTGCGGCAGGCTGCCGGCGAGGCGCTGGGCGAGGTCGTCGAGCTGCTTGGGGTCGAGCATGAGGCTGTCCTCGAATGGCGAGATCGCCGCCCCATTATAGCGGCTCCCGGGCCCCGGTTCGTGCCGGGCGCACCGATCGAGTGCTCGATTATGGTGCGCGCACTGAAATAGTGCATCTCGGCCGCCTTATACGCTGCGCTGGCGCATAGGATGTGCCTTAATACATTGAATAAAAGGCGGATATCAGTTTTGGCACGGATCTCGCCTTAAAAACCTGCAACCGATGTTTCGAAGCGTTCGGTTCGGGGACCCTAAGAAAAGAGGTATGTCTACTATGAAGACGACTGCACTAACACTTGCGACCAGCAGCACCTTTGTTGCTGCTATGGCACTCACCGGCGCCGTGCTGGCGGAGGAGGCCCCCGCCAGCGCCGGGGAAGAATCTCCCCACGCACTGACCGCGACGCTGACCGGGACCACCAACTACCTGTTCCGCGGCATCAGCCAGACGGACAACGGGCCGGCGGTTCAGGGCAGTTTCGACTACGAGTACAAGCCCTATTCCCTGTACGCGGGTATCTGGGGCTCCAACGTCAGCAGCACGGGTTTCGGTGGGGCGAACATGGAACTCGACCTCTATGCCGGCTGGCGTCCGACCTGGGACGGTTTCGGGTTGAATCTGGGCGTCATCAACTACCGGTACCCGACGACCAACAACAACGACAACAACACCTTCGATTTTCAGGTCGCCCTCAGCTATGACTTCGGTGTTGTCAAGCCCAGCTTCACAACCCACTACAGCGGCGATTGGTACGGCCTCGCCGACGATGCCTGGTATTACGACCTGACGGCCACGGTGCCACTGCCGATGGACTTCAGCCTCAAGGGCCACTACGGCTGGAACCGCTTCGACAGCGGTAGCCTGCTCAAGGACTACCAGGACTGGAGCATCGGGATTTCCCGCCCGTTCTACGGCTTCGGTTTCGATCTCAGCTTCTACAACGTGGCCGGCATCAACGCCAACAAGGATTGTGGTTCCCCCTTCCAGTGCGGGGAGACGTTGGTCTTCACCGTTTCCAAGACCTTCTGACCTAAACCGAACCGAGGGCCGGGGCCCGCGCGTCCGGGTCCTCCACAGGAGATGTTTTCATGAAATTAGTCGCAGCCGTCATCAAGCCATTCAAGCTCGACGATGTTCGCGAGAGCCTCGCGGAAGTCGGGATAACCGGTATCACCGTCACCGAGGTCAAGGGGTTTGGCCGCCAGAAAGGGCATACCGAGCTCTACCGCGGGGCCGAGTACGTGGTGGATTTCCTGCCCAAGATAAAGGTCGAGGTGGCCATCGATGACGCGCTGCTCGAGCAGGTGATCGAGGCCATCACCAACGCGGCGCGGACCGGCAAGATCGGCGACGGCAAGATCTTCGTCTCCGAGTTGAGCGAGGCAGTCCGCATCCGCACCGGCGAGACTGGTCCCGACGCCCTCTAGAAAGCAGTACAGGAGCACCTAACGATGAAGATTCCCCGCCTACGCCGACACCTGGTCCCCAGTCTAGGGGGGCTGCTGAGTCTGCTGCCCGTTCTCGCTCTGGCCGAGGAGGCGGCGCCCACCCTCAACAGCGGCGACACCGCCTGGATGCTGACCTCCACGGCGCTGGTGCTGTTCATGACCATCCCGGGGCTGGCCCTGTTCTACGGCGGTCTGGTGCGTGCCAAGAACGTGCTGTCGATCCTGATGCAGTGCTTTGCCATCACCGGACTTGTCACCATCCTTTGGGTCCTCTATGGCTACAGCCTGGCCTTCTCGACCAGCGGCATGGAGGCGGGGGCAATCAACCTGGCCTCCTTTGTCGGCGGGCTCGACAAGGCCTTTCTCGCCGGGATCACCCGCGAGAGTCTCACCCTGACCATCCCGGAATCGGTGTTTGCCACCTTCCAGATGACCTTCGCCATCATCACCCCAGCGCTGATTGTCGGCGCCTTCGCCGAGCGCATGAAGTTCTCCGCCCTGCTCTGGTTCATGGGCATCTGGTTCACTCTGGTCTATGTCCCTATCGCGCACATGGTCTGGAGTGGTGCGGGGGCACTGATGTTCGATTGGGGCGTGCTCGACTTTGCCGGTGGCACCGTGGTGCATATCAACGCGGGTGTGGCCGGTCTGGTGGCGGCCCTGGTGCTCGGCAAGCGCAAGGGCTTTCCGACCACCGCCATGCCGCCCCATAACCTGGCCTTCACCGTGATCGGTGCCTCGATGCTGTGGGTCGGTTGGTTCGGGTTCAACGCGGGTAGCGCGGTGGCGGCCAACCAGGGCGCCGGCATGGCCATGCTGGTGACCCAGATCGCCACCGCCGCTGCGGCACTGGCGTGGATGTTCGCGGAGTGGGTGTCTCACGGCAAGGCGAGTGTCCTCGGCATCGCCACTGGCGCCGTGGCCGGCCTGGTGGCCATCACCCCCGCCTCCGGTACCGCTGGGCCCATGGGCGCCATGGTGATCGGCCTGGCCTCGGGCGTCGTCTGCTTCATTGCCTCCACCAAGGTGAAGCGCCTGTTCGGCTACGACGACTCCCTAGACGTGTTCGGCGTGCACGCGGTGGGCGGCATCGTCGGGGCGCTGCTGACCGGGATCTTCGCGGATGCGAGCCTGGGCGGGGCGGGACTGGCGGAGGGCATGAGCATCGCCGGCCAGTTCCTGGTGCAGGCCAAGGGCGTCGCGCTGACCCTGGTCTACACGACGGTGATGAGCTTCGTTATCCTCAAGGTGATCGATCTCCTGATCGGGCTTCGCGTCACCGAAGAAGAGGAGACCCAGGGTCTCGACCTCTCGGAGCACGACGAGCGCGGCTACATCCTCTAACCCTACCCCTTACCTCCCGTTACCCCCCCTTCGCCGCGGTGGGACTTTCGCCGGTCCCACCGCGGCCGCTTTTTGCGGGAGGCACTACCCCAGGGCCCGGGCGCTGTGCCCAGGGGTCAGCGGTCAGTGGAGCGAATCCCGGTCCCGAGATAGGTGCCTGCGTGCAGACCGAGGTCGGGAGTTGCCGCGGTAAGGATAGCGGTAGCCTCCGCCGTAGTCATCGTCGCAGACATAGACCGGCGGCCGGGGTCGTGCGGGCACGATGCAAACCGGCCGCGGGTGGTGCCAGTGGTGGGGCCGGACTACGACCCCCTCGGGCTGGTAGCGTTCGACGATCACCCTGCGGTGCTTGTGCGCCAGGGGGGTGGCGGTCAGGGCGTAGGCGGGCGACCAGGAGACCCCCGCCCAGGGCTTTGCGCAAACGTTGCGTGCTCAGGGTGTGCGCCAGGGTGAAGAGGGGAAACCACGCGGGGCGCTCGCAGGGTTCCTTTGCCTTTTCCTCAGTTAGAAATCTAGTCCTCTGCAGGTGAACGGCCGCTGAACCGCGGGTGCGTCCCCGGAGGGCCATGGGCATAGGGCGGTGAAGATGGCCCGCGCGAGCGGGCCGTGCTCAGGATCGCGCGAGGGCGATGAGCAGGAAGACGAAGAGCACCACCAGGCCGATGGGGATCAGTGCGCCCGTCCAGTCCTTGGGCGCCTCTTTACTGCGTTCCAACATGGCCTTGATACCGGGGCGAAACCAGAAGACCACAAGCAGGGCCAAGGCCCCGAGCAGGATTTGTTGCCAGAGCTCCACGGCAGGGACCCCTTCAGGTGGGCGGGTAGCGGTCATCGAGGTTGGCGGGACAGAGCACCTCCCGCATGATCCCGATCAGGTCGAGGAGCTGAGGGTTGCGAATGCGGTAGAAGATGCGGTTGGCCTCCTTGCGCGAGACCACGATGTTCTTGTTGCGCAACTGCTCCAGATGCTGGGAGATGTTGCTCTGAGAGGTTCCGGTGCGGTCGACGATCTCGCTCACCGAGAGCTCCCGATCCCCCAGGGAGCAGAGGATCTTCCATCGCAACGGATGGGCCATCGCCTTGAGCGCATTGGCGGTGAGAGATGTGTCCTCGGTGGTGGGTTTGATTACTCGCGCCATGGATCGACTCCTCAGAGGTTGTGTACTAATCGGCTACGCGATCCGATCACTTGGTTCTGTCCTCGCCCGCCCCTTCGTCTGCCGATCCGAACTGTCGCGGGGACTCGCTGCGGGGCAACCTGTGCTCGGGTCTCTCGCGACAATTTCGTCACAACCTCTCAGTGGGACTGGTGGGAGGCGGTGATGGTGTCGGCATCGCCTTCATCTTCATCTTCATCGATACGCCGATAGCCCGACATGTTCTTGGCAATGCAGATGATATGGGCGATGGCCCCACTGGGGTCCTTGACCGCGGTGCGTGCAAACAGGATCGGGATGCGCGTGCCGTCCTGGGCGATGAAGCGTGCCTCGATCTTGCTCAGGGCCCCGGTGCGGATGAGGGCCTCGAGCCAGGTCCCGAAAAAGGCCCCTGCCGCCTCGTCCCCCTCCTCCTCGAACACGTCTCCGATGGACATCCCGATCAGGTCTTCCTCCCGGTAGGCGAGCATCCGGCAGGCCGCCGGGTTAACCTGGGTGATCTCCCCTTCGGGGTTGAGCACCAGCAAGGCCTCGCCCATGTAGGTGAGGATGTTCTCCAGGTACTGCTTTGCCTCCCGCAGCTCCGCCGTGCGCTCGGCCACCTTCTGCTCGAGCACCAGGTTCATTGCCCGTTCTTTCTCGATCAGCCGGAAGTAGGTGCCGATCTTGTTGATCAGCAGATTGTCGTCGATGGGCTTGAGCAGATAGTCGACCGCGCCGATGGCGTAGCCCCGCTGCTGGAACTCCTCGGACTTGAACGCGGCGGTCAGGAAGATGATCGGGATGTCCCGGGTCTTCTTGCGCATCTTGAGCATGGAGGCGGTCTGGAATCCATCCATGACCGGCATCTGGACGTCGAGGATGATCAGGTCGATGTTGGGCTGTTTGAGGGTGATGTCCAGGGCCTGCTGTCCGGAGTCGGCCTCGAGAATGGCGACCTCCATGTGCTGGCGGATCAGGGTGCGCAGGGTGAAGAGGTTGTGCACATGGTCATCGACGATGAGCAGCTTGAACCCTGAGTATCGCATCGTGCCGCCTACAGGCCGTCGGTGGTGACTACCGCGGGCAGATACTGCCCCAGCGCCTCCCGCAGGTGTACATCATCAATGGGGACCGGCAGAAGCCCCTCCGCTCCCATTTCCCGAAGCCGCGCGTGGCGAGTCTGCTCAGAGTCAGGCGCCATCACCAGGATGGGCAGCTGTCCAGGCGTCCACTCGCGGCGCAACATATTGATAATAACACGGATCTCTTCCTCCGGCAGCATCGCATCGACGAGCACCAGGGCGCATTGGGGCTCCTCGCGCAGGGTCTCGACCGCCTCTTCGGTATCGACGGCGGCGAGGACCCGCAGGCCCAGGGCCTCGAGCCGGGGGGTGATCTCCATGAGAAGACGCGCGTCCTGTTCCACCACCAGCACTGAGTGCCTCTCGAGCCCTTGGGGTTGCGGTCGGCGCGGAGCTGCGAAGGGGGCAACCGCCCTCGGCTCCAGCTGGGTCGCGGGAGCCGTCGCTGCTTCTAAGGGCTCGCGCTCGCCGCGGAGCTCAATCGGTAGCAGCAGCCGGAAGCAGGCGCCCCTACCCTCGGCACTCTCGAGCTCAATGACCCCCCCCAGCCGGTAAGCGAGCTCGCGGCTGATGGTCAGGCCGAGCCCGCTGCCCCCGTAACGGCGGCGGGTAGAGCCATCGGCCTGGCGGAAGGCCTCGAAGATGAGGCCCTGTTTGTCCGCCGGGATGCCGATGCCGCTGTCGCAGACGCTGATGCTTAGACCGCGCTCGGGATCGCCGCTGGGGGTGATCTCCACCCTGGCGCCGCCCTTGGCAGTGAACTTGGCGGCGTTGGAAAGAAAGTTCTTGAGGATCTGGCGCACCTTATCCCAGTCCGTGCATACCCGAGGGGGCGCGCTCGGGTCGGGTGAGAACCCAAGATAGAGGCCCTTGTCCGCGAACTGGGGCTGCAGCAGCTCGATTACCTCACCGACGACCTGGGAAACCTCCGCCCATTCCAGGTTGAGCTCGACCCGCCCCGCTTCGATGCGCGAGATGTCGAGGATGTTGTCGATCATGTCCCGGAGGTCGGAGCCCGCCTCGTGGATCACCCGCGCCTGTTCCTGCTGCTCGGGCCGAAGTCCGGAGCGGCCATCGGCCAGGAGCTTGGAGAGCAGCAGGATGGAGTTGAGCGGTGTGCGCAGCTCGTGGCTGATGTTGGCGAGGAACTCGGACTTGTAGCGGTAGGATCGCTCCAGCTCTTCGGCGTGGGTGCGCAGCGCACGGACGTGCTCAGCGTGGGTCTGCGCCAGGGTGGTGAGCTGGGTGCCAAGGGCGCGGAGCTCCTCCGGCCCCTTCCAGGCGAACTCCATGGGGGCGTCCTCGCTCAGGACCCTGCCGACCCCTTCGGTGAGCTGTTGGCCGAATCGCTCCAGCCGCAGGGAGACCCAGCGTGCCACCAGCAGGAGAATGAGGGTTACCACGCAGACGATGGTCACCACGCGCAGGATCAGGGCGTTACGGAACGCGGCGATCGGTGAGGGGTCCACGGCCCGGCCGACCCACAGGGGCTCCTCCTTCTCGGTCGTGAACATGGGCACCCAGATCAGCGGGTTGCCCTGGGAACCCTTCCACAGGCTCAGTTTGCGTTCGGAGAAGATCTGTTGCAGACCTGGAAAGTCGACGAAGGCCTCCGCCCGGAGCGGGTCGGATTCGCCAGGCCGGAGGTAGCTGCCGTCTTGGGTGACCCACAGGGTATTGTGGTAGAACTGGGCCATGCCGCCCACGTCGATGGCCATGAGCAGCGATCCCAGGAACCTGCCGGGTGTCTCACCGCTACCGATGGCGCTCATCAGGTACAGGTTCATGAAGCGGCGCGGATCTTCGGCGCCGCTCTCGGGATGGATGTGGATCGGGCTGACCAGGACCCCGCCGGGCTGCAGGCGCCGTGCGGCTTCCAGGAAGTCGTCGGCGGGCCGTTCGGGCCGGGTGGTGGTGGGATGCCATCGCTGGGTCTTGGGGTCGCGCTCCAGCCAGAAGCGCTCACGGTTGTCGGCGTCGAGGAACAGCAGCTGCGTGACGTCGACCTGCTCCCGCAGGATCTGGTTGATCCAGGCGGTGTAACGGGCCCGGGCATGATCGATCTGGTCGGCATCCCCGCCGTCACCTAGAATCAGGCCGGGCTCGGGTAGCTTGGCGAGCAGCCGCATCAGCTCGTTACGGCTGGCGAGGTGTTGGTCCAGGTCGCGAAAGTCCGCGCGCAGGTTCTGGAGATAGGCTTTTTGGTAGAAGAGCTCGATACGCTCGACCACCAGCGGCAGGTTGAGCAGCACCGAGGACACCAGCGGCGCGAGCCCAAATACCAGGAGGAAGATGAAGATCAGGGTGCGCAGCTTCACAACTGCCCGACCTCGGAGTGCGGAGGCATGCTCCCGGCTACCTTAGCGGCTCGCCGGGAAAAAGCCAAGGCGATTCGCGTCGCGGCGGACCGGGTGAGGGTGCAGGTCGGTGTCGGGGGCCGTGGTGATATCCGTCTCCGCGCCCCGGTTCCGATTGCCCGCCGAGCCATGGCTAGCCCGAATTATTCATAAAAATGGGCGATTCTCGTTCAACCCACTGATAAAATGGGTGTTCCGCCAAGAACGCTTCGGAAGAAGCTAAACGAGGTCGCCCATGGGCGAGTTTACCCCAGAACAGCTGCGTTTTCCCCCGGTCGCCGGTCTCTGTGTCCGTGGCGACTTCGACGGCGGCGCCTGGTCGTCGGACTTTGGCCCCATGATCCTGCGTGGGGTTGATCGGCAGATCGGCCTGACCGAGCGGTTGAGCGCGGCGATCGATGATTGGCGCCACCCCGCCTATGTCACCCATACGAGGGGTGAGCTGATCGCGCAGCGGACCTACCAGATCGCCTGTGGCTACGAAGATGGCAATGACGCCAATGCGCTGCGCCATGATGCGTTGTTTAAGCTTGGGCTGGGGCGTAAACCGCGCGATGCGGCGACGGATCTGGCCGGTGCGCCGACCTTCTCGCGCCTGGAGAACGGGGTCGGCGCGCGCGACCTCTAGCGCATCGCCCGGGCCTGCGTCGAGACCTTCATCGCCAGCTACCCGCAGCCGCCGCAGGTGATTGTGCTCGACATGGACCACTCCGAGGACCCCACCCATGGCCAGCAGGCGTTCGCTTTCTACCATCACCATTACGGCAACCATTGCTAGTTGCCGCTGTTTGTCTTCGAGGGCCGCTCGGGGAAGTTCATCACCTTGGCCGATGCCCGCAAGCTCCCTGCGCTGCGCCGCGAGAACGCCCGGGGCGCCGCCGCCAGCGTGCCAGAGCGTACCCGTACCTACCCTGAGGTCGACTACCGTGCCGGTTCCTGGCCCGGGGAGTTTCGTACTCTCCTCAAGGCCGAGGTGATGGCGCTCGGCGCCAATCCCCGCTTCGTGGTGACCTCCCTGGGGTTGCCCAGCCCCGAGTGCCGCTATCGCGATCTGTACTG
>JAEHCY010000562.1 GCA_016880695.1 Chromatiaceae bacterium
ACACCTCCATGCGGGCCATCATCAAGGCCATCACCGCCTCGCGGGTGCCGGTGGTGAGCTATGTGGCCCCGAGCGGGGCACGGGCGGCCAGCGCTGGTACCTACATCCTCTACGCGAGCCACGTGGCGGCCATGGCCCCAGGTACCAACCTGGGGGCGGCCACCCCGGTGCAGATCGGGGGGCTGCCGGGACTGGGGGATGAGGAGGAGAAGCACAAGGAGGGGTCAAAGGAGGCAGACAAACCGGCGAAGGGCAGTGACGCCATGAAGGAAAAGCGGGTGAACGACGCCGCGGCCTACCTCCGCAGCCTGGCCGAGATGCGTGGGCGCAACGTCGCCTGGGCCGAGAAGGCGGTGCGCGAGGCGGCCAGCCTCCCGGCGGAGGAGGCCCACGCCCAGGGGGTCATCGATCTGGTGGCGGCGGACCTCGATGAGCTCAAGCGCAAGCTCGATGGCCGTGCGGTGCGGGTGGGGGAGAGCGAACGGCGGCTCCGCACCGCCGATCTGCCGCTCGAGGAGCTGGCGCCGGACTGGCGCAGCCAATTCCTCGCCGTCATCAGTAACCCCAACGTGGCCTATTTCCTCCTCCTGTTGGGCATCTACGGCCTGATCTACGAGTTTGCCACCCCCGGTGTGGTACTGCCCGGTACCGCGGGGGCGGTGTGTCTGCTGCTGGCCCTCTATGCCTTCCACATCCTGCCGGTCAATTACGCCGGGTTGGGTCTGATCCTGCTCGGGCTTGGCCTGATGGTGGCGGAGGCCTTCATGCCCAGTTTTGGCTCCCTGGGCGTGGGTGGCGTCATTGCCTTCGTGGTGGGGTCGGTGATCCTCATCGACACCGAGGCACCGGGTTTCGGCATTTCCCTCCCGCTGGTGATCGGGCTGGCGCTGGTGAGCGCGCTCACCCTGTTCCTGATCGTGGGGTTGGCGGTGAGGTCCCACCGCCGGCCGGTGGTGAGCGGCGGCGAGGAGCTGGTCGGCGCCCTGGGCCGGGCGGCGGAGGATTTCACCGGAGCCGGCAGCGTCCGGGTGCATGGCGAGGTGTGGAGCGCGCAGAGCCGGCTGCCGCTGCGCAAGGGGGAGCCCGTTCGGGTCGTGGCCCGGGCGGGGCTCGTGCTCGAGGTTGTCCCGCATCGGAAAGATGAGGAGCGTGCGCCATGATGTTTCAGTTTTTCGGTGTCGTCGCTGGGTTCGTCCTGCTGTTTCTGTTCGTTGCCATCAAGATCCTGCGCGAGTACGAGCGCGGCGTGGTGTTTCTCCTGGGCCGATTCTGGAAGGTGAAGGGGCCCGGGTTGATCCTGATCGTACCGGGGGTGCAGCAGATGGTGCGGGTGGACCTGCGCACGGTGGTCATGGACGTGCCCACCCAGGACGTGATCTCCCGCGACAACGTCTCGGTGAAGGTCAACGCCGTGGTGTATCTGCGGGTGATCGACCCCGAGCGGGCTATCATCCAGGTGGAGGATTTCCTCATGGCCACCAGCCAGCTCGCCCAGACCACCCTGCGCTCGGTGCTCGGCCAGCATGAGCTCGACGAGATGCTGGCCGAGCGTGAGCGGCTCAACGCCGATATCCGCGGTATTCTCGATCAGCAGACCGACGCCTGGGGCATCAAGGTGGCCAACGTGGAGATCAAGCACGTGGACCTCGATGAGAGCATGATCCGCGCCATTGCCCGCCAGGCCGAGGCCGAGCGGTCCCGGCGCGCCAAGGTGATCCACGCCGAAGGCGAGCAGCAGGCCGCCGAGAAGCTCATGGAAGCGGGCAAGATCCTGGCCCAGCAACCCCTGGCGATCCAGCTCCGCTACATGGAGACCCTCACCGCCGTGGCGGGCGACAAGTCCTCCACCATCGTCTTTCCA
This sequence comes from Chromatiaceae bacterium, assembly GCA_016880695.1. Taxonomy (GTDB): domain Bacteria; phylum Pseudomonadota; class Gammaproteobacteria; order Chromatiales; family Chromatiaceae; genus JAEHCY01. Next base: position 1,862 of record JAEHCY010000562.1, read on the forward strand.
CTGCCGATGGACCTGATCGAGCCCTTGCTCAGGGCGAGGCAGGGCGGGGGTTGATCTCGGAGCGGGTGAACGCATCCGCCGCGCGAC
>JAEHCY010000563.1 GCA_016880695.1 Chromatiaceae bacterium
GTGATCGAGGTGTCACAGGGCGTGGCCCGGTACCGGCGATTCCGCCAGACGGAGGCGAAGCTGGTCGAGCTGAGCGCTCTGCAGTTGCGGCTGATAGGCGAACTGGGCGAGGCGCAGCTTGCCCCCTACCCCCCCCAGGATCCATTGCCGCCGCGGGCCCGGCGAGGGCGCCGACCCAAGCCATGAGCGAGCCCGCGCCGACTGCGCTGGAGGATCCGGAAGGGCAGCGGGTCGGGGCGGGCCAGTTACGGCGGATGGTGGCCTACGGCCGGAAGGTGTTCCACCTGGGGATCAGGCTCGAGCGGGTAGTGGACTCGCGGCGGGCGCCGCGGACCTCGGCCAGCCTGGTGGCGGCGGCGACTTTCTACACCGGGCTCCTGCGAATCCGTAGCTTCAATGCCCTCGAGCCGAGGCTTGGGGAGAAGTCCTTCCTGCGGCTGGTGGGAGCATCTGCCGAGCGAGAGCGGCTGTGCTCGGTGGACACGGTGGGCCGCTCTTTGTGCCGGATGGAACTCGACCCGGTGCGGGCGATCTCGACGGCCATGCTGGCGCAGGCAGAGCGGAACAAGGTCTTCCGCGAGGGCTGGCACGGGGCGCTGCGGTACGTGGCGATCGACGGGTGGGAGCCGTTCAGCTCACGCCACCGGCACTGCCCGGAGTGCCTGGAGCGACGAGTGAAGGTCCAGGCCAAGGACGGCACAGTGGCCGTGGTGCTGGAGTACTACCACCGCTACGCGGTGGCGCTGCTGATCGACGAGCGGTTCGACCTGATGGTGGACTTCGAGCCCCTGCTGCCCAAGGACCTGCGTCCCGTGATGGCAAAGGGCAAGGGCAAGCACATGGCGAGCCTGGTCAAGGCGGTGCTCGACGAGGGGGAGCAGACCGCCGCCACGAGGCTCATCAAGAGGGTCCATCAGACCTACGGCTGGATCGACGTGGTGGTGGCCGACGCGCTCTACGCCAATGGCCCCTTCCTCACCACCCTCGATTCGCTCGGGCTCGGCGCCGTCATCATCGCCCGCAAGCAGACCGACGAGCCGCTGCGCGAGGCGGTGCACCTGTGGGCCAATCAGGCCCCCCACAAGATCGTCGAGGACGTGAAGGCCCGCGAGAGGATCGCCCTGTGGGATTGTCGAGACCTCGAGACCCTCATGAGCTACAAGGGCAAGATCCGCTGCGTGCGCGGGTCCATCACAAAGCTCGATCAGCCCGAGAAGAACCCGAGCACGTGGTGCATGCTCGTCACCGGCAAAGCGACGCGCCTCGCTCCCGAGAAGGTCCTCGCGGTCGCCCGCGCCCGCTGGCACATCGAGAACACCGGCTTCCACCAGTGGACCACCCGCTGGAAGCTCGCCCACGTCTTCCGCCACCATCCCCAGGCCCTGAGATCCCTCTTCTGGCTCTTCTTCGCTGCCTACAACCTCCTCACCCTCTTCCAGTACCTCCAGCTCCGTTCCTACGGCCGACAATGCGGCAAGGACGTCACCCGCACCATCAGCCGTCTCGTCGACCAGATGCTCGACGAACTCGCCTGCTCCCAGGCCCTCGCCTGGGACACCAGCTGATATCGCGCCGGACCCGCGCGAGAAGGGCCGCGCGGTCGCCCCGGCACCGCCCCCAGCCCACGTCGTCCCCCGGCCATGGAGACGGGGATCATCGAGACCGCCACCCGACAGGCAGCAAGCCCAAACCCCAGGCCCGCCATCCCCTCCCCGACACACCCGTTCCATGCGGAGCCCCTGCAAGGCTCTGAAGCCTCTGAAGCCTGTTGACAAGCATTCGCCGCCGGACCACAATTAGAGGGTCCA
>JAEHCY010000564.1 GCA_016880695.1 Chromatiaceae bacterium
AGTCCACGGCCCAGCCCAGCCAATCCTGGATCTGATGGTACATGAGCGCGGCCCTCCTGATCGGTGCTGCCCTGTCGATGCGCATGATAACGGTGCAGGCGGAGTTTCGTCCCAGATCCGGCCGGGACGCCGGGTTTCCTGCCAGCGCACCTCCTCATATCAGGGGCGACCGACGGACAGCCGACGAGAGCCCCTAGGGTCCCGAACCGCGTCCTCGTAAATCGCCTGCGTCAGCTCGAGCTGGAACAGCGCCTCCGGGCCCGATGCCTTGATCGGGATGCCAAAGGCGAAATCGCCCGGTGCGGCGGCGACCGCCGCCAGTAGCAACCCGGTGCAGGCACTGGCGAGCCTGATCACACACCCTCTCCCTGCTTCGGTGGAACCGGCGCCCGATATCCGATAATCAGCATCAGCACGCCGACACCAAGAAAGGAGACGATGCGCTCGATGGTGCCCACGTTCGATAACTCCACCACAAACAGCTTCACCACCACCACCGCCATCAGCCCCGCCCCGACCAGCCAGAGGCTGCGCCAGCTTCGCCGCGTGGCCAGTACCATGGCACCGAGGGCGAGCAGGGTCCACAGCAGCGAGAGTGATGCCTGCACCAGATCCGAGCGCAGCATCCCCGCGAGGGAAAAGAGAACCCCCGCCCAGTGGTGGAGCGCGCGCAATAGCACGGCGTTGGCCCAAAGGAAACCGGCCACGGCGGCCAAACCCGCGGCCGCCGGCAGCGACACGCCCGCGAGCGGTGGTAACCCGAGTCGGCGGACCTCCAGGAACCAGTTGGCCACCGCCAGCAGAGCCCCGGCTTGGGCCAGGTCCAGCGGATTGAGGATCGGCAGGTAGGGCAGCGGCCAGGGATCGCCGTTGGACACCCCATTGCCGGCGACGAACCAGACACCGAGAAACGCCGCCAGTGGCGTGGCGCCTGCCACCAGGTAGGCATCGAGGTGCGCCGCCACCGGCCAACCGATGCGCTCCCCGCGCATCCCGAGCAGCAGGAGCAGCGCCCCCGGCACCAACGCCCAGGCGATCAGGGGCCAGGCAGCCCGTCCCGCCACCCACTGGTCGATGCCCCAGGCAACCTCCCAGGCACCCAGCGCAGCCAACAGCCACAAGCCACCAGCGTGCAGCCACTTCAGATATCTACCTTCGGCAGCCTCATGACGGCGCAGCAGGAAAAGATGGGCGGAGAAGGCCAGCGGCCAAGCGACGTAGCCAAAATGGGTCAAGGGGTGGGCATCCCGCAACGCCGAGAGCAGCCCCAAACCCGCCATCAGCGGCAACAGCGCCAGCGCCGGATAACGCGCCAGGGACCAAGCGAGCCGACGTTCCAGCCAGCCGAAGGCCAGGCACGATCCGGTGAAAAACCCCAGGGTCGAGTTGCCCTGCAGGGCGTAGGGCACCTGGGCCTGGATCTCCTGGAGTCCGCCGGCCGTCCACCAGAGGACGCCCCAGAGAAACACCATAAACTCCAATCCACCTTCGGCGGGGTGCAGCACCTCCCGCCAGCGCTGCAGCAGCCAGCCCGAGAACAGACCCGCCGCCGCCAACAAAAGCGTGCCGAGGTAGAGCCCGTTGAGCACCGGCCATTCCCCCGAGGGCGCGCCGAGGTCGACCAGGACAAAGGCGCC
>JAEHCY010000565.1 GCA_016880695.1 Chromatiaceae bacterium
ATGGCGGACTCTCACCCCGCCAGAAACAATCCGTCGGCTGGATGGATGCCGCCCGGTTCGTCAGCATCAACAAGACCGTCGCCGCCAATGCGACCGAAACCATCCGCCTCTATGACGACATGGCGGACCGTGGACCGTGACCGTGCCCTGGAACTCGCGATCGAAGTTGCTGGGCACATAGCCGGCGAAGCCCGCGGGTCGATCCTCGATCAGACTCTCGGGATGGGCCAGTCCGAGCTCGAAGGCCAGGCCATAGATGAGCGGCTTTAGGGTGGAACCCGGCGAGCGCACGGCGCGGGTCATGTCGATGAAGCCGCTGCGGCCGGTATCGAACAGATCCACCGAGCCCACCCTGGCCAGCACCTCGCCCGAGCGATGATCCGCCACCAGCAGAGCCACCGAGCCGCGCTCCCCCAGCGCCGCCGCGTGCTCGGCGGCGAGGGTCTCGAGTCTGGCCTGCAGCACGCCATCGAGGCTCAGGCGATGCACCGAGCGCTCGGGCTGCTCCGCAACCGCGCGCTGGGCCACATGGGGGGCGAGCAGGGGAAGGGGCCGGCGGACATTGGGGATCGGCTCCCGCCGGGCGGCAACCGCCTCCTGCGCATCGATCACGCCGGCGGCGAGCGCCCGATCGAGCACCCGGTCACGCGCCCGGCGCGCGGCATCGGGGTCGCGGTCGGGCCGGCGCGCCTCCGGAGACTGGGGCAGTGCCACCAGAAGCGCGGCCTGGGCGGGGGTGAGATGCCGCGGCTCCTTGCCGAACCAGGCCCAGGCGGCGGCGCGTACGCCCTCGATGTTGCCACCATAGGGGGCAAGCGCCAGGTAGGCGGTGAGGATGGCCGCCTTGTCCAACCGTCGCTCCAGGGCCAGGGCCTTGAGGATCTGATCGAGCTTGCCGCCAGGACTTCGGGTGGAGTGGCCCTGCAGCAGCCGGACCAACTGCATGCTGAGGGTGGAGCCACCGGATACACGGCGTCCCTGGCTGATCAGTTGCGCCGCCGCCCGCACCAGCGCCCGGGCATCCACGCCCCGGTGCGCGTAGAAACGCCGGTCCTCGAAGGCCAACAGCATGGCGAGGAAGCGCGGGTCCACCTCATCGAGTCGCACCGGCAGGCGCCAGCGTCCATCCGCCAGGGTGAAGGCGCGCAGCAGTCGCCCATCACGATCGAGCACCAGCTTCGAGGTGGCCACCTCCGCGTCCGGGGGCTCCACCGCTTCGAGCAGGATCAGGCTGGCCAGGACCAGCAGACCGGCGCTCGCCGCCACGAGGGACAGCCCGCGGTACCCGGCCCAGGGGGTCATGCGGGAGGCAGACGCGAAGGCAAAACGCCCGCGGGCGCCGGTCCTTGCGCGGCGGCGCTGAGGAGATCGAGCTCGCGGGCATCGAGCACCCGAACCCGGGCATACCCCAGGAGCTCGCGCAGGGCGGTGCGAGCCGCCCCGGTGCCCAGGGCATCGAGGGTCCTGACCGCGAGCAAACGGGCGCCCGGGTTGTTCCGCACCCCCCAGTGCTCGGCGTAATACTCAAACAGGATGCGTTCGGTCTGGCGCACCCCCAGCCGTTCCAGGATCTCCTTGAGCCCTTGGTACAGGGGTGCGAGACCCAGCGGCCCCCAGTCCCGAACATACCCAAGCAGCTTGAGCAGTGCCCGCTCCGGGTCCTGGCTGCCCAGGTGGAAATCCACCCAGGTCCAGAGACGGTCCACCGCCTGGCGGTAGACCTCGGGGTTGCCCGACCCGATCTCGGAGAGTGAGACGATCAGGGCCATGAGCTCATCCTCGCGGATAGCAACCAGCCGATAACCCTCCGCGGACGGCTCCAGGAGCCAGTACCCAGGCTCGAACCCCGTGCGGACCAGGGTCTCTGCGCACCTGACCCGAATCGTTCCCTCCACGCCCTCCGCGATCCGCAGGCCCAGATTGGCCACGCCCTCAGGCAAAGCGCCTGGGCGATAGGTAAAGCCGGTCACCAGGCTCACCGCTTTGTCCCCCAGCGCCACCTCGCGCTCGCCGTGCCAAGTGATCTCCCCCGCGATGTGCTGCCAGGAATGCCAGTCGAAGAAGCGAAAGGCCGCCGCCTCGAAGCCCGTTTCCGGCAGCTCGACACCGATCTGCGCCCTGTCGATCTCCATCGGAACGCGCAGATAAGGGCTCTTGAAATCCACCCGCAGGGCCGAGATTCCACCCAGAGCCCCGACCTCGACCTGCACCCGGGCGGTGACCCTGCGGTTCAAGCGCCGCAGGAGCGGTAGTCGTCGCAGAAACGCGCAGCGCCCCGCGAGGAGGAGTTCCAACGGCAAGACCCGAGTACGAATCCAGGTTGAGTGTTGCATGGCTGATCGATCTCGCACGCCGCAATGAGAGTGTCTTGGCGCCGCTGCTCCTAACGCGGGGCG